>JBOHAK010000323.1:0-2158 GCA_050697795.1 Gaiellaceae bacterium | reverse complement strand
AGCACGAGGCACGCGCAGACGAGCTCCCCGTCGAGGAGCACCGAGCAGGAGCCGCACTCGCCCTGCTCGCACGCGTTCTTCGAGCCGGGCAGGCCGAGCTGCTCGCGCAGCGTGAAGAGCAGGCTCTCGCCGGCCCACACATCGGCCTCGCGCTGCTCGCCGTTCACCGTCAACTCAATCTTCACGTCAGCACCCGCTCGAGCGCGCGCGCCGCGAGCACGCGCAGCGCATGGCGGCGGTAGGCGGCGGTGCCACGGACGTCGTCGATCGGGCTCGCCGCGTCCGCGACCTGCTGCGGGAAGCCGTCGCGCTCCTCGAGCGGGGCCGTCACCAGCGCGGTCACCGGGCCCGCCGAGCCGTACGCGGCGCGGATCTCCCCGCGCTCCGGGTCGACCGCGAGCGCCAGCGAGCACACGGCGATCACCATCGCGTTCCGCGGGCCGACCTTCATGAACGTCTGCCGCGCGCCCGACGGGGCGAGCCGCACCGCCAGGATCAGCTCGTCCTCGGCGAGCGCGTTTTCCTTCGGCCCGACGAGGAACGCGGCCAGCGGCAGCGTCCGTGTGCCGCGCGCGCTCGCCATCTCGACCTCGGCGTCCTCCACGAGGAGCGGGGGCAGCGCATCGCCGGCAGGCGAGGCCGTCCCGAGGTTGCCTCCGATCGTCCCGCGGTTGCGGATCTGCGGCGAGCCCACCGTGCGCGAGGCCTCTGCGAGGGCGGGCACCAGCCCGGCCAGCTCCGCCTCCATGGCCTCCGCGTAGGTGAGGCCCGAGCCGAGCCGAAGCGCCCCGTTTTCGCGCGACCAGCCGCGGAGCTCCGCGACCTCGTTCAGGTTCAGGAGCGTCTCCGGCCGGGAGCGGTCGAAGTTGAGCTCGACCATCAGGTCGGTGCCTCCCTGGATGGGGACGGCGTCGGGGCGGTCGGCTTTGAGCTCGAGCGCCTCCTCGAGCGAGAGGGGGGTCAGAACCTCCACGCGTGCAGGGTATTCCACCCGCCAGACCTCCCGGAAACCCGGCGCCGAGGTGCTGACGCGCGCCTGCTAGGGGCTCGAGGCGCCGGCCTCGCCCTCGGCGGCCTCACGCGGCTCCGCGATGACCACCCGCTCGGCGCTCGCGGCGCCCGAGATGGGCTCGACCTCGACGAGATCGACGGCGCGCGTGACCTCGGCGGTATCGAGGTGGACGACCGCGAAGCCGGAGGGCTCCTCGCCCACCCCGAAGGCTCCGCCGGCGCCGACCGAGCCGCCGTCCACGAGGACGTGTGGCCCGGCGGTCTCGACGTGCTGGTGGTGGTCGTGGCCGGTGAGGATCAGCACGGCGTCGCCGCCCTCGAGGGCCAGCCGGTCGAGGAGCGCGTGCGCCAGGGAGTGGCGGTGGACGAGGACGACGTCGGGCCGCTCCGGGAGGTCCTCGAACCAGTCGAGGAGCTCGTGCCGCTCGTCGAGGAGGGCGCGCTCCTTCAGCTCGAGGAGGCGGCCCCGGAAGGTGCCCGTGGCGCTCTCGGCCGGATCGTCCCAGCCCGCCACGGAGAGGCCGGCGAGCGAGGCGACCGGCTCGCCGTCCGTCGTTCCGTCGGCCCGCAGGCGGCCGTGTCGCGTCAGGACGACGACGCCCTCGCGGGCCGCCGCCAGCATGAGCGGGCGCGAGTCGTGGTTCCCGGAGACGGCCACCACTGGCGAGCCGAGGCCGGCGACGCCCGAGACGATGCCGGACTCGTAGCGCGTCCCGCGCTGCGTGAGGTCGCCGACGAGGAAGACCGGGTTCCCGTCCGTGAAGCCCTCGAGCGCCGGCAGTACGAGCACGTTCGAATGGAGGTCGGAGGCCACGACGACCGAGCGGTCGAGCGTGGCAGGCTCTCGGCCACCCTCGCCCGCCACGGCGATCAGCCGCGTGAGGCCGGCGACCGCCTCGCCGTAGGAGTCGTCGTAGCCGTCACCGGCGGCGAGCACGCGCTCGGAGAAGGCGAGAAGGCGCGGCAGCTCCTCCCCGTGGGCGTAAAACGTCGGCTCGCGCAGGGCTGTGTAGTCGAAGCGCGAGACGCCGATCCCCGTGACGAGCACGGCCGCGAAGGCGGCCGCGAGCCCCGCCGCCGGCCCGAGGACGAGCCAGCGCCGTCGGCCGAGCGCCCCGACGACGGCACCGGCGAGCAGCCCGCCGAC
>JBOHAK010000322.1:0-3852 GCA_050697795.1 Gaiellaceae bacterium | reverse complement strand
GGGCGCGGCATCGCGCTCGAGCTCGCGGCCGCCGGTGCGCGTGTCGCCGTCGCCGCGCGGACCGCCGAGCAGGTCGAGACGACCGCGGCGGAGGCCGGCGGCATCGCGCTCGAGGCCGACGTCTCGGACCGCGCCTCGGTGGAGCGCATGGTCGAGCGCGCGGAGCTCGAGCTCGGGCCCCTCGACCTGCTCGTCTGCAACGCGGGGATCGCGGTGCGCGAGGAAGCCGCGTGGGAGCTCGAGCCGGAGGACTGGTGGCGCACCTTCGAGGTGAACGTGCTCGCCGTCTACCTGTGCTGCCGTACGGTGATCCCCGGCATGATCGCGCGCGGCAGCGGTCGGATCGTCAACGTCGCGAGCGGCGCCGCCTACCTCCCCGGCTCCGACACGACGGCGTACAGCGCCAGCAAGGCGGCCGTGCACCGCTTCAGCGAGACGCTCGCCGCCCAGCTCGCGTCCCACGGGATCCCGGTCTTCTCCATCAGCCCGGGCCTCGTCCGCACGGAGATGACGAAGCGCTTCTCGGACGACGCGCCCTGGACGCCGCCCGAGCTGGCGCCCCGGCTCGTGCGCGCGCTGGCCTCGGGCAGGCTCGACGCGCTCGCCGGCCGCTACCTCCACGCCGAGCACGACGACGTCGAGGACGTCGAGCGCCGGGCGGCGGAGATCGTCGCGAACGACCTGAACGCCATCCGGCTCCGGCGCTAGGAGCGGCCCGGGGAGTCGTCCTCGGCCAGCCGCTCCAGCGCCTCGCGGGCGGCGGCCTGCTCGGCGGCCTTCTTGGACGCACCGTGGCCCGTGCCTCTCACGTCCCCGCCGACGGTCGCCGCGCACGTGAAACGGCGGTCGTGCGGCGGCCCCTCGACGTCCAGGACCGAGTACACGACCGAGAGCCCGCGGCGGGCCAACTCCTCCTGGAGCTCCGTCTTGAAGTCGACGTGGCCCTCGAGGGCGTAGTCGATGCGTTCGCGGAACGCGGCCACGATCGGCTCGCGGATCGTCTCGAAGCCGTGCTCCAGGTAGAGCGCCCCCAGGCAGGCCTCGACGAGCGCCGCCAGGACATTGCGGTTCGCGGCCAGGCGGGAGAGCTCGTCCGGGTCGACCTCGCCCGCATGCTCCGCGAACAGGTCGCCCAGCCCCAGTCGCCGCCCGACGACGGCGCAGCTCTGACGGGAGACGACGTGCGCCCGGATCTTCGCAAGCCTGCCCTCCGCGTACTCGGGGAAGCGCTCGTAGAGCTCCTCGGCGATGGCGAGGCCGAGCACGCTGTCGCCCAGAAACTCGAGCCGCTCGTAGGACTCGGCCCGGCTGGCGGCCCACGAGGCGTGCGTGAAGGCGTGGCGGAGGCGCTCGACGGGCAGCTCCCGGATCAGGCCGAGGAGCGCGCCCCCGGGCGACTCGCTACTGGTGAGTGGAGATGTAGTCGACTGCCTGGCCGACGGTCTGGATCTGCTGGGCATCCTCGTCAGAGATCTTGATTCCGAACTGGTCTTCGAGCTCCATGCTCAGCTCGACGAGGTCGAGCGAGTCGGCGTCGAGATCCTCCTGGAACGACGCGTCGTCCCTGATCTCGCTCTGCTCGATTCCAAGCTGCTCGACCAGCACGTCTTTCACCCGCTCGTGAATCTCCTCGCGCGAAGCTGCCATCTCGGTTCTCTCCCTCCCTTTCTGTCGTCGGCGGATGCCCAGCGGGGCGGCGCCGGATGCTACCACGGTCGGACGGTCGTTTCAGGCGGCGGGAGTCGCGCCCTCGCGCATCGCCAGGCGCTCCGCGACCCGCTGGACGACACCGCCGCGCACTCCCCGCGCGGCGTAGTCGATGGCGTTGGCGACGGCCGTCCGGGACGAGTTCCCGTGCGCGATCACGACGAGCCCGCGGAGCCCGAGCAGGTAGGCGCCCCCGTACGTGTCGGGATCGAGCCGGTCGCGCAGGGCGCGCGCCGCCGGGCGGATCATGAGCCCGCCGAGCTTGCCGCGCAGCGACGAGGTGACCTCCTCGCGGAAGGCGTCGAGCGTCGTCTTGATCGTCCCCTCGAGGAGCTTGAGGGCCATGTTCCCGGTGAAGCCGTCGCAGACGACGACGTCGGCGGCCTTGCGCAGCAGGTCACGGCTCTCCACGTTGCCGACGAAGTCGAGCCCGGGGGCGGCGGCGAGCTCGTCGTGCGCCTCGCGCACGAGCCGGTTGCCCTTCTCGGGCTCCTCGCCGATCGAGAGAAGCGCGACGGTCGGGTGCGCCGAGCCGACGATCTCCTCGGCGAAGACGGCTCCCATGAGCGCGAACTGGACGAGGTGCTCCGGGCGCGCGTCGGCGTTCGCGCCCGCGTCGAGCAGGTTCGAGGGCCCGCCGAGGGCGGGCAGCGGCACGGCGATCGCCGGGCGGTGGACGTCGGGCAGGCGGCGGATCTCGACGAGCGCAGCGGCGAGCATGGCGCCCGTGTTCCCCGCGGACAGGACGGCGTCGGCCGTGCCCTCGCGCACGGCGCAGCAGGCGAGGAAGAGCGAGCTCTCGCGCTTCTCCCGCACGGCCTCGGACGGCTTCTCGTGCATGGCGACGACCTGCTCCGCGTGAACGATCGAGAGGCTGGGAGCGAGCGGCTCGAGCACGTCGCGGGGCCCGTACAGGACCGGCGTCACGTCGTCGGAGGCGGCCGCGAGCGCGCCGGCGACGATCTCCTCCGGCGCCCGATCGCCGCCCATGGCGTCGACGGCGACCCGGACGGTCACAAGCTAGGGCGCCGAGCTCCGGAGCGGGTCGACCTCGCGGCCCTTGTAGGTGCCGCACGTCGGGCAGACGTGGTGAGGCCGCTTCGGCTGGTGGCACTGCGGGCACTCGACGAGCGCCGGCAGGGCCGCCTTGTGATTCGCGCGCCGCTTGTCGCGGCGCGACTTGGAGGTCTTTCGCTTCGGAACGGCCATCGCGGCGGTCGAGTATAGCGACTGGTCACGCGCAGCCCACGCAGCGGCCTCGCGCCTACAGGCGGTCGCGGAGCTCGGAAAGGGCGGCCCAGCGGGGGTCGCCCGCCTCGCCCTCGTGCTCGTGCGGCTCGCGGTTCAGGTCGCGGCCGCAGACCGGGCAGAGGCCGGCGCAGTCGTCGCGGCAGAGGATCTTGTCCGGGAGTGCCAGCGCGACCGCGTCCCGCGCCCAGGCGGACAGGTCGAGGCGGCTGTCAGCGAGGTACGGCGTGGTGAGCTCGTCCGACTCGCCGGGGCTCGTCGCCTGGTACTCCCGGCTCGTGACGTGCAGCGTGAGGCCCGCGTCCGCGAGGCAGCGCACGCACGGGCCGACCACCCGCACGTCGAGCTCCAGCTCGAGGACGAGGCCGGAGCTCGTCTGCGTCAGCGTGAGGCCGGCCTCCGGGCTCTCGGGGAGCGGCAGGTAGCGCTGGCCGCCTAGCTCGACGGGCTCGAGGTCGACCTCGCGGACGTCCCGGAACTGCTCGCCGGGGCGCAGCTTGACGTTGCGGACGTTGAAGATCGTCACGTCCGCCACGGTAGCGAACCCGCGAAGGGCTGCCGGAGTGCCTAGACGGGCTGCTGCTCGTCGGTCGTGATGCCGGCGACGACCGACTCCTGCGAGCGCTCGTGGAGGCGCTCGCGGCCCCGGCGCACCGCGCCGAGGAACTTGTCCAGGTTGACCTCGAGCGTCGAGAGGATCGAATCGGCCCAGTCCTCCATCTCGAGCCGCGTCTCGCGCGCCTGCCTGCGCGCCTCCTCGACGATCTCCTGGGCCTGCCGCTCGGCCAGCTTGACGATCTCCGTCTGCGACGCCTCGCGCACGGCCTGCTCGCGCGCCTCCCCGAGGATGCGGTCGGCCTCGCGCTTGGCCTCCGCGAGCATCTCCTGGCGCTCCTT
>JBOHAK010000321.1:0-3077 GCA_050697795.1 Gaiellaceae bacterium | reverse complement strand
CGGCGAGCCCGCAGCGGAGCGAGGCGCCCGGCCCGCGTGCCCACTCGGGGCAGGCGACGACCCGGGCGCCCTCGGCGGCCTCGCCGAGCGGGTGGGCGCCGGCCACGACCACGACCTCCTCCACGGGCGCGGCGGCGAGCCGCGCGAGCACCTGCGGCAGGAGCAGCCGCTGCTTCGGCGCTCCGAAGCGCGACGCCTCTCCGGCCGCGAGCACGACGGCGCTGACGTGGCTCATCTGGCCATGTCGTGGTGCCTGGCACCTGGACATGGCCCTACGGGGCGACGGCGGCGAGAGCGCGGCGGACGAGGGCGCGCGCGATCTCGACCTTGTAGGCCGTGCCGGGGAGGGGCGTCGCCGTGTCGAGGTCCTCCGGCGCGGAGAGCGCCCACGGGACCGGCGCGACGCCGGCGAGGGCGAGCTTCGTCTCGCCCCCGTAGCGCGCTGCGGCGACGCCGACGAGCGGGAAGCCGAAGCGCTGCCGGTCCATCGCCTTCAGGTAAGTGCTCGCCTCCGGCTGCCCGAGCTCGAGCCGCAGGACGAGCTCGCCCGCCGCGAGCGTCGTCAGCCTGCGGTCGTCCGCGGTCGGGAGGCGGTAGAGCTCGGCCAGCGGGAGCCGCCGCCCGGTCGTCTCCACGACCGCGCCGAGGGCGAGGAGTGCGGCGGCAGGGTCGGAAGGATGCGCCGACGCGCACGGCTCGACGGCGAAGATGGCGTGCTCGCGGTGCTCGCCCTCACGCGCGTGGCAGCGGTCTCCGCCGTGGAGGAAGCACGGGTAGTCGAGGCGCCAGTACCAGCAGCGGGTCGCCTGGAGGAGGTTGCCGCCGATCGTCCCCATGTTGCGAAGCTGCGGCGAGGCGGCCAGGCGGCAGGCCTCCCGGAGCGCCTGCGGGATCTCCCCCGAGCGCTCGAGTTCCGCTAGCGTCGTGCCCGAGCCGACCCGCGCGCCGCCCTCCTCGACTCCGCAGGGCAGGAGCGCGCGCACGTCGGCGAGCTCGTCCGCCTGCGCGAGCCCGTCCCGCAGCAGCGGCACGAGGTCGGTGCCGCCTGCGAGCGGCACGCCCTCGACGTGCTCGAGGGACGACGGCCTAGAGAGCGTAGGCCCGCTCACGTGCCTCCTCGAGGGCGCGCAGCATCTGCTCGCGCGTGATCGGCAGCGAGCGCACATCCGCTCCGGTTGCGTCCCGGATCGCGTTCGCGATCGCGGCCGCCGTCGGGATGATCGGCGGCTCGCCGAGGCCCTTCGAGCCGAGGCTCGTCAGGTGCTCGTCGGGGATGTCGAGCAGGTCGGTGACGATCTCCGGGACGTCCGCGATCGTCGGCACCTTGTAGGCGTCGAGCGTGACGGTGAGCGCACCGCCGCTCTCCGGGTCGAGGAGCCGCTGCTCCGAGAGGGTGTGCCCGATTCCCTGGACGATCCCGCCCTCGACCTGGCTCGACGCGCCGAGCGGGTTGACGACCCGCCCCACGTCGTGGATCGCGGCGATCCGCTCGACGCGGATCTCGCCCGTCTCGACGTCGACGGCGACCTCCGCGACCTGGACGCCGAAGGTGAGGACGCGCATGCCGGTCGGGTTCGGGCCGCGCGAGCCCTTCGCGAGGATCTGCGCGTCGCCCAGAAGGCCGGTGACCTCCTCGAGCGCCCAGGAGCCGCCGTCCTCCGAGACGATCCGTCCGTCGCGGAGCGAGAGCAGGCGCTCCTCGAGCTGGAAGCGCTGCGCGGCGATCTCGAGGATCTGGCGGGCGGCGTCGGCCGCGGCCGCGCGGACCGCCGGCCCCATGCTCGGCGTCGTGGACGAGCCCGCCGAAATGGCCGCGTACGGCCCGCGGGCCGAGTCGCCGAGCGACACGGTGACCCGTTCGAGCGGGAGCCCGAGCTCCTCGGCGGCGATCTGCGCCATGGCTGTGCGCGTCCCCGTGCCGATGTCCTGCATCGCCGTGACGACCGTCGCGCTCCCGTCGGAGCCGACGCGCACCCAGGCGTAGGAGGGCGGGCCACCGCCGCCGAACCAGATCTGGCTCGCGAGGCCGACGCCGCGGCGCCAGGGCCCCTCCGAGCGCGCCCGGACCTCCTCACGGCGCGCCCAGTGCGGCTCGGCGCGCCGGTAGCACTCGGCGAGGTTCTTCGCCGAGAACGGCCGCCCGTCCAGCGGGTCGGCGTCCGCCCCGTTCCTCCGCCGCAGCTCGAGCGGATCGAGCTCGAGCTTCGCGGCCAGCTCGTCGAGGAGGCATTCGAGGCCGAACGTCCCTTCGACGAAGCCGGGCGCGCGGAAGGCGTCGTTCGGGCCGGTGTTGAGCTTGGCGCCGAGCTCGGTCGTGCGGACGTTGTCGCACGCGTAGAGCATCTTCATGGGCCCGGCCGTGGAGCTGACGAACCCATCCCAGCCCACGGCCATGACGAACTCGCCCTCGAGGACGGTGAGCGTCCCGTCCGCGCGCGCTCCTGCGCGGAGCCGCTGGACCGTCGCGTTCCTGTTCCCGCTCGCGAGGTTCTCCTCGCGGCGCGTGAGCGCGCAGCGCACGGGGCGGCCCGTGCGGCGCGCCAGCTCGGCCGCGAGGTACGTCTGGTCGCCGGGGTCGCCCTTCGCGCCGAAGCCGCCGCCCATGTACTCGCAGACGACGCGCACCTTGTCGGGAGGAAGGCCGAGCCGCCGGGCGAGGTCCTTGCGGACGCCCCAGATCCACTGGGTCGAGATGTAGACGGTGAGCTCGTCGCCTGCCCAGGCGCAGACGGCCTGGTGGGTCTCGAGCGCGTTGTGCAGCACCGTGGCGGTCCGGTACTCGGCCTCGGCGACCACGTCCGCCTCGGCCAGGCCGCGCTCGACGTCGCCGCGCTCGTAGCGGTCGGGCCCGTCGATGAGCTGCCCACGCGCAACGGCCTCGTCGGGATCGAGCAGCGGCTCCAGCACCTCCCACTCGACCTCGGCGAGCTCGAGCGCCGCGCGGGCCTGCGCGTGCGTGTCGGCCGCGACCGCCGCCACCGGCGCGCCCTCGTAGCCGGGCTCCCCGGTGAGCACGTCGGAGTCGTCCGGCCCGAGGGCGGCCCGCACGCCGGGCGCTGCGAGGAGCGGAGCCAGAT
>JBOHAK010000320.1:0-3410 GCA_050697795.1 Gaiellaceae bacterium | reverse complement strand
TCGCGCTCGTGTCGATCCCGCTTGCCGGGACCGGCACCGACGAGACGTCGCTGCGCGCGCTCGAGGCGCTCCGCGAGGAGGTGATCCCGGCCACCGTCGGTTCGCTGGCGGGAGTCGAGGCGGCCGTGACCGGCCAGACCGCCGTGTCGGAGGACTTCCGCGCGCTCATGGCGGAGCGGATGCCGCTGGTGATCGGCTTCGTGCTCGTGCTCGCGTTCGCGCTCTTGCTGGCCGCGTTCCGGTCGGTGGTGATCGCCGCCAAGGCCGTGCTCCTGAACCTGCTCTCCGTCGGCGCCGCCTACGGGCTGATCGTCGCCGTCTTCCAGTGGGGCTGGGGCGAGAGCCTGCTCGGCTTCGAGTCGACGGGGGCGATCGTCTCCGGGCTCCCGCTCTTCCTGTTCGTCGTCCTCTTCGGCCTCTCCATGGACTACCACGTGTTCATCCTCAGCCGAGTGCGGGAGGCCTATGACCGCGGACGCTCCACCGAGGAGGCGGTCGCGCACGGGATCAAGACCACCGCAGGCGTGGTCTCGGCCGCGGCCTTCGTCATGGTCGCCGTCTTCGCCATCTTCCTCACGGTCTCGACGGTCGACATGAAGCAGTTCGGGTTCGGGCTGGCGGTCGCCATCCTCATCGACGCCACGATCGTGCGCGCCGTGCTGCTGCCCGCCACGATGAAGCTGCTCGGCGATTGGAACTGGTACCTGCCGTCCTGGCTGCAGTGGCTGCCGCGCCTCGAGCACGAGCGGCCGGCGGAGCCACCCCTAGAGCCCCAGCCTGAGATCCTGGCCGCATGAGCGAGCGCATGGCCGACACCCCCGCGACCAGCGAGCTGCGCCGCAGCCGCTCGAACCGCATGCTGGCGGGCGTGGCAGGAGGGCTCGGCGCCTACTTCGAGCTCCACCCGGCAGTCTTCCGCGTCTCCTTCGTCGTCCTCACGCTCATGGGCGGCGCGGGGATCCTGATCTACCTGGCGTCGGCGCTCGTGATGCCGGACGAGGGGGAGGAGGACTCGGTCGCCACCGCGGCGCTCCGCCGCCGCCGCCCGTGGGTCCTGGTCGTGCTCGGCCTGATGGCGGTCGTCCCGCTTGCCCTGCTCTCCGAGGTGCCCGTCTGGCCTCAGGGGGACGCCTGGCCGTTCCTGCTGATCGCCGGCGCCCTCGCTCTCTGGCTCACCTGGTTCGCCGTCGCGGGCATCGGCCGGGGGTGGCTCCGCGCGGTCGGAATCGTGGTCGCGTCGGTCGCCGTCTTGCTCGTTGTGCTCGTGGCCGCGTTCCTCGCCACCTTCGATGTCCACCTCGGCGACGGCGTCGACGAGCGCACGGTCGCGCCGGCGAGCGTGAGCGCCCTCGACCGCCGGTACGAGCTAGGGCTCGGCGAGCTCGTCTTCGACCTGCGCTCCGTCGAGTTCCCCCTCGGCGAGACCCGGCTGGACGTGCGCGTCGACGCGGGCAGGATCCACGTGCTCCTCCCGGACGACGTCGCCCTGCGGGCGGTCACCGGGGCGAGGCTCGGCGAGATCGACTTGCTTGGCCGGCGGGTCGAGGGCTGGGAGGTGGACGAGCAGGTCGACGAGACCGGTCTCCGCGTGCTTGTCCTCGAGGCGGAGGTCGGCATCGGCGAGATCGACATCGAGCGGGGCCTGCGATGAGTACGGCGGCGCTTCCCCGGTTCGCGCTGGACGCCGACCGGCGGGTGATCGCGGGAGTCTGCGCGGGGATCGCGCGGGCGCTGGGGGCGGACGTAACCCTCGTCCGGCTCGTCTTCGCCGTGCTCGCGCTCGCGGGTGGGGCCGGGATCCTCGTCTACCTCGCGCTCTGGGCGTACGCGCGCGCCCGGCGGGTGTGGGTGACGGTGCTGCTCGCCTTCGTCGCCGGCGCGCTCGTGCTGGGCGCGATCGGACTTTCCGGGAGCGGCATCCTCGGGATCGCGCTCGTCGTCGCCGGCCTCTGGCTCGCGCTGCGTCGCGGCGGCAGCCTCCGCCCGGGCGCCCCGGTGTCCTACTTGGGCCTCGGCCTCGCGGCCATCGGCGTGGCGGTCGCGGTTCCCGGCGGCACGCCGACACTCCTCGCGCCGGGAGCGGTGGCGGCCGCGCTCATCATCATCGTCGGCCCCTGGCTCTGGCGGCTCGTCCGCGACCGCGACGCCGAGCGGGCGGCGCGGGTGCGGAGCGAGGAGCGGGCGGAGGTGGCGGCGCGCGTGCACGACTCGGTCCTCCAGACGCTGGCACTGATCCAGCGGCACGCGGGCGAGCCGCAGCGCGTGTCCGCCCTGGCGCGTCGGCAGGAGCGCGAGCTGCGCGGCTGGCTCTACGGCGACCTCCCGCACGGAAACGGCGCCGCCTCGCTCGAGGCCGCGCTTTCGACCGCGGCTGCGGACGTGGAGGAGGTGTACGGCGTGCGCGTCGAGCTCGCCAGCGCAGGCGACTGCCCCGTTGACGACGGCGTCGAGGCGGTCGTGCTCGCCGCGCGCGAGGCGATGACGAACGCGGCGAAGTTCGCTGGCGTCGAGGAGATCGACGTCTACGCGGAGGTGACCGAGGATACGGTGGCCGTCTTCGTCCGCGACCGCGGCTCCGGTTTCGACCGCGCGGCCGTCCCTGGCGACCGGCGCGGCATCGTCGAGTCGATCGAGGGCAGGCTCGAGCGCGTCGGCGGGCGGGCGACGATCGCCAGCACGCCCGGCGAGGGAACCGAGGTCGAGCTCCGCCTGTCGAGGAGCGCGTCGTGAAGCCGCGGATCGTCCTCGTCGACGACCACACGCTCTTCCTCGCCGGAGTGCGCGCGGAGCTCGGCGACGCCGTCGAAGTCGTCGGCACGGCCGGGAGCGTGGCCGAGGCGGTGCCGCTGATCAAGGAGCTCGACCCCGACGTCGTCCTCCTCGACGTCCACCTCCCCGACGGGGGCGGCGACGCGGTCATCAACGCGGTCGCGCCCGACCGGCCCGGTGTCCGTTTCCTCGCGCTCTCGGTCTCGGACGCGGCCGAGGACGTGATCGCCGTCATCCGCGCCGGCGCGCGCGGCTACGTGACCAAGACGATCTCCGGCGAGGAGCTGGCGCAAGCGATCGAGCGGGTCCGCTCGGGCGACGCCGTCTTCTCCCCACGGCTGGCGGGCTTCGTGCTCGACGCCTTCCGCGCCGGCGAGCGCGTCGGCGGCGACGCCGATCTGAACGAGCTCACCCCGCGCGAGCGCGAAGTCCTCCAGCTGATCGCGCGCGGCTACATGTACAAGGAGATCGCCGCCCGGCTGCACCTGTCCGTGAAGACCGTCGAGAGTCACGTCTCGAACGTGCTGCGCAAGCTCCAGCTCTCGACGCGGCACGAGCTGACTCGCTGGGCGACGCAGCACCGGCTCATCTAGCCGGGAATGTCGCGCGGACGCGGGTTCCGCCCCCGCGCGGGCTGAGGA
>JBOHAK010000319.1:0-1809 GCA_050697795.1 Gaiellaceae bacterium | reverse complement strand
CCGAGAACCGCGTCCAGGAGGTGTCGCAGATCTCGCGCTCGCTGAAGGTGCTCGCCCGCGACCTCGACGTGCCGATCATCGCCCTCTCCCAGCTCTCGCGCGCCGTCGAGCAGCGCCACGACAAGCGTCCGATCCTGTCGGACCTGCGCGAGAGCGGTTCCATCGAGCAGGACGCGGACATCGTCATGTTCATCTACCGGGACGAGTACTACAACGCCGAGGAGTCGGAGCAGCAGGGCCTCGCCGAGGTGATCGTCGCCAAGCACCGGAACGGGCCGACCGACACGGTGAAGCTCTCGTTCCTCAAGCGCTACGCGAAGTTCTCGGACCTCGCGGCCGCGTGAGCGACTTCCGGGTGGGTAACGGGGCGCCGGTGCCGCATCCGGCGCCCCGTTTCCGAGGAGGGCCCGTGGGGGCTTGTCGCCCCTGCTGCCGCTGATCCCATGACGGACGGGCGCCGGGTTTTCTTCCCTCCGGGAAGGAGGCAGGCGTCACCGACGTTGACGGAGGCGTGATCGCGCGCTGGTGGCGGGGCTGGACTGCGACCCGGGAGGCCGCGGAGGCCTACGAGGAGCTTCTGCGGACGACGATCTTCCCGTCCGTGCGAAGCCACGACGGCTGCCGCGGCACGTACCTCTTCCGCCGCGACCTCGCGGAGGGCGGCGCGGAGTTCGCCACGCTGACGCTCTGGGAGTCGTGGGACGCCGTGCGCGGCTTCGCGGGCGACGACCACGAGGTGGCGGTCGTCCCGGACGCCGCGCGCGCCGTGCTCGAGCGCTTCGACGAGCGCTCGGTCCACTACGAGGTCGTCGAGAGCCCGGGCGACTGAGCGGCGGCTACTAGCGGTCGGAGCCCTCGCCGGCCTCCGCCGGCTCGGCCGCGGCGTCGGGGACGCCGACGGCCTCCTCCTCCGAGACCGGCTCGGGCGGCGTCTCGCCGTCGTCCCCTGAATCCGGGACGCTGACTGCCTCCTCCTCGTCGAGGTACTCCACGGGCTCCTCCGCCGCCTGCGCCTCCGCGGCGGCCGCAGCCTCGGCGGCCTCCTCGGCCGCCATCTGCTCGAGCTCCTCCTCGGGCGGCAGCTCGCCGCCGATGGGGACGACGAGCGTCTTCACGTCGACGCGCACGTCCTCGAAGAGGGCGATCGGAAGCTCGTAGCGCCCGATCCGCTTGATCGGGTCGCCCAGGTCGATCTTGCGCCGGTCGACGCGGATCTTCCGCGTCCGCCAGATCTCGTCGGCGACGTCGGTCGCCGTCACGGAGCCGAAGAGCGTCCCGCGCGGGCCCGCGTTCACCTCGAAGCGGAGCACCGTCTTGCGCAGCGTCTCGGCGATCTCCTCCGCCTGCTCGGCCGTGCGCGCCTCGTGGCGGGCGCGCTCGGACTCACGCCGCTCGAGCTCCGCCACGCGCGCGGTCGTCGCCTCCTCGGCGAGCCGCCGAGGCCGCAGGAAGTTGCGCATGTAGCCGCGCGAGACCGAGACCACGTCGCCGCGTAGGCCGAGCTTGTCGACGTCCTGCAGGAGGATGACGTCCATCAGCGGCCGCCGTGGTGGGAGTCGACGTACGGCAGGAGCGCCACCTCGCGCGCCCGCTTCACGGCCACCGCGATCTGGTCCTGGTGCCGCCGGCACGCGCCCGTGATCCGGCGCGAGCGGATCTTCCCCTTCTCGGAGATGTAGCGCCGGAGCTGGTTGTAGTTCTTGTAGTCGACCTCTTCGATCTTCTCGCGGCAGAAGTAGCAGCTCTTCCGCCGCATCGGGCCCGTGGAGGGCGACGTGCGCCGTCGCTGCTGCTTGCCCTGCTGTGGTG
>JBOHAK010000318.1:0-16298 GCA_050697795.1 Gaiellaceae bacterium | reverse complement strand
GTCCCCGACAACGTGGCCGTGCTGATCGAGACCGAAGGGCTCCGGATCCTGCACACGAGCGACTACAAGCTCGACCACACGCCCGTCGACGGCTTCCGCACCGACCTGGGGAAGCTCGCTGAGCTCGGGAACCGCGGCGTCGACCTGCTCCTCGGCGACTCGACGAACGCGGAGCGGCCCGGCGTGACCGAGTCGGAGCGGACGGTGGGGGAGGTGTTCCGCCACCTGATCCCGCAGCGGCAGGGCAGGGTGCTGATCGCGTCCTTCGCCTCGAATGTCCACCGGATGCAGCAGGCGATCGACGTCGCCACCGAGACGGGCCGGAAGGTCTGCCTGATCGGACGGTCGCTGCGCAAGAACGTGAACATCGCCCGCAACCTCGGCTACCTCGAAGTCCGCGACGACGTCATCGTCAAGCCTGACGAGCTCGAACTCCTCGCCCCCGAGGAAACCTTGATCCTCTGCACGGGGAGCCAGGGCGAGCCGATGTCCGCGCTTACGCGCATGGCGTACCACGACCATCCCAACGTCTCCATCGAGGAGGGCGACACCGTCATCATCTCCGCGAAGCCGGTGCCGGGGAACGAGCTGCGTGTCCACGACACGATCAACCGGCTCGCGAAGTCCGGCGCCGAGGTGCTGCACCAGGAGATCGCCCCGGTGCACGTCTCGGGCCACGGGAACGCGGAGGAGATCCGCACGGTGCTGGCGCTGCTCCGGCCGCGCAACGTCATGCCCGTGCACGGAGAGTTCCGCATGCTGGCCGCGCAGGCGCGGCTGGCGCGTGAGTCGGGGGTGCCGGCCGACCGCATCGTCCTGGCCGAGAACGGCTCGATCGTGGAGCTGCGGGGCGGCATCGCGCGGCTCACCGGCCAGCTCGACGTGGGGGTCACGTTCGTCGACGGGCTCGGCGTGGGGGACGTGAAGGACGTCGCCCTCCGTGACCGGCGGCATCTGTCGGAGGACGGCGTCCTCATCGTCGTCGCCACGATCGGCTCCCAGAACGGCCGCGCGGCCGGCTCGCCCGAGGTCATCTCGCGCGGGTTCGCCGAGTCGAGCGCGCTCGTCGAGGAGGCGCGGCTCGAGGCGGAGCGGACGATCGACGAGTGCCTCGAGCAGCACGTCTCGGAGTTGAAGCTCCTCCAGGAGCACATCCACGACAACGTGGGCAAGCTCGTCGCCGAGCGCACCGGCCGCCGGCCGATGATCCTTCCGGTCGTCGTCGAGGTCTAGCCCGGCCTAGGAGGGCCCATCGCCCCAGCGGAAGCCGGTCTCGCTCGGCTGCGGGGGGAGCGGGCTCGTCGGCAGGCCGTCCGGCGGATCGTGCCGGTGGATGTTGAAGGCGGCCGGCGCGACGTCGTTGGGGGTGTCGGGATGGAAGAGCGAGGCGAGGTACTGGATCTGCCCGCGGCCCGGGCCGAGCTCCCACTGGCCGCCACCGTAGATCGCAATGGCCTGCTCCGCGCAGTAGTCGTAGCCCTCGAAGAGCCGCTGGACGCTTCCGAAGCGCGAGGGCTTGAAGTTGATCGTCCGGGGCGCGAAGGCGAGGCCGTCGATGTCCGCCGCGGAGTGGATGGGCGCGTCCCAGGTGATGCGGTCGCGGTACGGCTCCAGCACGGGGTCGGTGTGCTCGTTCAGGTCGGGGTCCTCGATCCACGCGGACGGGAACGCTTCCGCGACCAGCCGGTAGAGCGCGGGGTCGCCGGACTGGTCGACCGGGGTCCCCTTGTAGGCGCCCTTGAGGTCGAGCGTGTCGACGGCGCCCAGGGCGGCGAGCTCGCGGACGAGGCCGCCCGTCCAGTCGCTCGTCGGATCGAGCTTGAAGCGCAGCGCCGGGTAGCCCGCCCGCAGGCGCAGGATGGGCGCGCTCGTCGGCGGGTCGTCGAGGCGGAGCGACACCACGAAGGTGACCGGCTGCGCGTTGCGGCCCACGGCCTGGGCGAGGGAGAGGCCCGCTTGCCGGAGCGCGAGGTCGAGTGCGGCGCTCTCGTACGCCCAGCGCCGGTAGTCGAGGAAGGCGTCCATCCCGGGCCCGGATGGGAAGAGCGTGAGCCTGTCGAGGAGCTGGGAGAAGCTGTCGAGCGTATGCGTGCCCGCCAGCGGAAGCGTGGGGCCCTCGGCCTGGAGCGCCTTCTGGTCCTCGCTCGAGTACGTCACGTCCTCGCCGACGCCGTCGTGGCCGCCGCCGAGCAGGTGGACCACCGTCGTCTTGCGGACGAACTCGGGCGAGGCCTGCGCCTCGCGCCCCTCGAGCTCGTACGAGTCGATCTCGAGCGGCAGGTCCCGGACGGCGTCGTAGGTCGCCATGACGGTGGAACGGTACGTGTTTCGCCCGACTTCGTGTACTAGTTAGAGAGTGACCGATCAGAACGGCAGCGGCTGGCAGGACCTCGTGCGCTCGTACGGCGTCTCGGACGCCACGGCGACGCGGCTCATTCGCTCGCTCACCGCGAGCGAGGTGGCGGGCCTCGCCTTCTGCCGCCTCCTGGAGCGCTGGGCGCGCGGCGAGCCGGACCCGTCCACCCCCGGGCGGCGCCAGGCGGCGTTCCGCCGGGCGGCGGAGCGCGCGGAGACCGCACTGACCGGCCTCGAGCACCCGCTCGGCCGCTTCCTCCTCGAGCTCGAGCCGCAAGGCGCCGAAGGGCGCTCCTGGTACGGCGAGCCCGGGGCGGGAGAGGTGCTCGAATGGGACGCCGTGCTCAAGCGCGCCGGGGTCGTCGCGGCGCCGCACCGCGTCGCACACGCCTACCTCGAGCTCGCCGTCCTCGTGCGCGCGCTGCAGGGTCTTGCAGACTCGGCCCGGATCGAGTCGGTGCCGGACCGCGACTCGCTCTGGGCCGGGCTCTTCGACCTGCGCGAGAACCTGCTCGACGGCTGCCTCGACGATCTGCGCGCGCTTGCCGCCTAGCCTCACGGTCGTCGGCAGCATCAACCTCGACCTCGTCGCACGCTGCGAGCGGCTGCCCCAGCCGGGCGAGACGGTCACGAACGCCACGTTCGAGCGGATCCCCGGCGGGAAGGGCGCGAACCAGGCAGTGGCCGCGGCTCGCCTCGGAGCCGACGTGACCTTCGTCGGCCGTGTCGGGAATGACGCCTTCGCCGACGAGGCGCTCGCGGCACTGGATGAGGCCGGCGTCGAGCTCGAGGTCGAGCGCGCCGAGGCGCCGACGGGCGTCGCGCTCATCCTGGTGGACTCTGCCGGCGACAACCAGATCGTCGTCGCGCCCGGCGCGAACTCGCATCTCCAGCCTGCCGGCGCGTCCGGCGCAGTGCTCTGCCAGCTCGAGATCCCGCTCGAGGCGGTGCAGGCCGCGGCGGCCGGAACCGGGTTCTTCTGCCTCAACGCGGCGCCGGCCGCGCCCATACCGGCCGACCTCGTGAGCCGGTGCGACCTCGTCGTCGTCAACCGATACGAGCTCGAGGCGCTCTCGGCGATGCCGGAGCTCGTGGCGCTGACGCTCGGCGCCGAGGGTGCGGTGCTCCTGGAGGGCGGGGAGGAGGTCGTCCGCGCCGAGCCTCCGAAGGTGACGGCCGTGGACGGCACGGCCGCCGGCGACGCCTTCACGGCCTGCCTCGTCGTCTCGTTGCTCGAGGGCCGCGACCGCGAGGAGGCACTCCGGCGGGCCTGCGCCGCCGGGGCGATCGCCGCCTCCCGCCCGGGCGCGCAGCCCTCGCTGCCCACGGCCGCGGAGGTACACGAGATACTCAGCGCGTGAGCGAGCCCACGCCCATCCTCCTCGACTGCGACCCGGGCCACGACGACGCCATCGCGCTCCTGCTCGCGCTGGCGAGCCCCGAGCTGGAGCTCCTCGGCGTCACGACGGTCGCTGGCAACCAGACGCTGGAGAAGACGACGGCGAACGCCCTGCGCGTGCTCGAGCTCGTCGGCCGTCCGGACGTGCCCGTGGCCGCGGGCGCCGACCGGCCGCTGGCACGCGAGATCTTCGTCGCCGCCTACGTCCACGGCGACTCGGGCCTCGACGGCCCCGCGCTGCCGCCGCCTGCCGGCCGCCCGGTGGAGCAGCACGCCGTCGACTTCCTCGCGCAGGCCGTCCTCGGCTCTGACCGGCCCGTGACGCTCGTCCCGACCGGGCCGCTGACGAACGTCGCGCTGCTCCTCGCGCGCCACCCGGAGGCGGCCGCCCGCGTGGAGCGCATCGTTCTCATGGGCGGAGCGATCGCCGAGGGGAACGTCACGCCGGCGGCCGAGTTCAACATTTGGGCCGACCCCGAGGCGGCGTGGCGTGTCTTCCGAAGCGGCCTGCCGGTCACCATGATCGGTCTCGACGTCACGCACAAGGCGCTCATGACCGCCGAGCACGTCGAGCGCCTGCGCGCGTCGGGCACGGTGGGGCGCTTCGTCGCGGAGCTGCACGACTTCTTCGTCGGCTTCCACCGGGAGACCTACGGATTCGACGGCGCGCCGATCCACGACGCGGTCGCGGTGGCGCACGTCCTGCGGCCGGGCCTCGTGGACACGGTCCACCGGCACGTGGACGTGGATTGCGAGTCGTCCCTCTGCCGCGGCCGCACGGTGGTCGACCTATGGCGGCGCACAGCCCGGGAGCCCAACGCCGACGTCGGCGTCGACATCGACGCGCCGGCCTTCCTCGAGCTCCTCTGCGAGCGCATCGAATCGCTCGAGCGCGCCGCGAACGCGAGCCCCACCAAGTAACACAGTGTTACTTGGTGCTCGCGCCCGCCGCGGGTGCGGCTTGCAGGAGCGGGGGCTCCGCCCGCGAAAACGGCTCGCATGGCGCGGAAGAAGCGTTCGACTCGCGTCCGCCCGAAGTCGCCTGCGCGCGTTCGCAAGACGAAGCGCAAGCGGCGGGAGCGGGGGCGGCAGCACCACGAGCTGCTGGGCCTCGGGCTGCTCTGCGCCGGGCTCTTCCTCGCGTTCGTCACCTGGCTCGAGGGCAACGGGGGCATCGTCGGGACGTCGATCGCCGACTGGCTGGACGCGCTCGTCGGCGCGGCCCGCCTCGGCGTGCCGCTCGTGCTCCTCACGCTCGGGGCGCTCATGGTCGCGCGGGCCTCGCTCGTAGACGTGAAGCCCTTCCGCACGGGACTCGTCCTGCTCTGCTGCGGCGCGCTGCTGCTCCTCGGCGAGGAGCGGGGCGGCGCCGTCGGGACCGCGCTCGACGCCGTCTTCGGTCGCCTGCTGGGCGGCACGGGCATGTTCATTCTCGGCCTCTTCCTCTGCTGGGGCGGCGCGCTCCTCCTCACGGGCGCCTCCCTGGGCGCCATCCTGCGCCACTCGGCCCGCGTCGCCCGGGACACCGCCGTCGCCGCGCGCCGCACCGTCCGCTACCTCGCGCCCGAAGACGTGTCCCGGGGTCAGACCCCGGGGCATGGCGAGAACGGCCACGTCCAGCAGGCGCCGCCCGTGGACGGAGAGCAGGCCTACCCGGACGTCGTGGGCGACGGGCCCGGCTCCCACCCGGTGCTGGTCGACCAGCTCGCCGACTTCGGCGGGCCCGGCGACGCGGCAGGCCGGACGGAGCCCGAGCCGACCGCCGAGCCGCCCACTCTCTTCGACCCGCCGACGAGCGAGCACGCCGGCTACCGCCTGCCGGACGCCGGGGTGCTCAGGCGCTCCCGCCCCCACGACGGCCAGCCGGGGAAGGCGGCGGAGCGGACGGCCGAGGCGCTGCTGCAGGCGCTCGCGAACTTCGGCATCGACGCGACCCTCGTCGGCCAGGTGGTGGGCCCGCGCGTCACACGCTACGAGCTCCAGCTCGCGCCCGGGACGAAGGTCGGGAAGGTCGCCGCCCTGAAGGACGACCTGGCGTACGCGCTCGCCACGACGGAGATCCGCATCCTCGCGCCCATCCCGGGCAAGCAGGCGGTCGGCGTCGAGGTGCCGAATCTCTCGCCGAACATCGTCACGCTGGGCGACATCTTCGACGAGCTCCCGGCCTCGGCGAGCCCGCTCACCGCCTGGCTCGGGAAGGACATCTCGGGCGCGTCCGTCCACGCCGACCTGGCGCGCATGCCGCACATCCTCATCGCCGGCACGACCGGCTCGGGGAAGTCCGGCTGCATCAACACGATGCTCTGCTCGATCCTGCTCCGCGCCACGCCGGACGACGTCCGCATGATCCTCGTCGATCCCAAGCGCGTCGAGCTCGGCCTCTACGAGTCCATCCCGCACCTGCTCACGCCAGTCGTCTCCTCCCCGAAGACGGCCTCCGCCGTGCTCACGAACGTCCTCACAGAGATGGAGCGCCGCTACGAGCGCATGAGCCTCGCCCGTGCCCGCAACCTGTCCGAGCTCAACCGCGCCCTCCGCAAGCGCGGCGACCAGACGCTGCCCTACCTCCTCGTCGTCATCGACGAGCTGGCCGACCTCATGATGGTCTCGCCGCAGGAGGTGGAGGACGCGGTTATCCGCCTCGCGCAGAAGTCGCGCGCGGTCGGCATCCACCTCGTGCTCGCCACGCAGCGGCCTTCCGTGGACGTCATCACCGGAATGATCAAGGCCAACGTCCCGTCGCGGATCGCGTTCGCCGTCTCGAGCCAGACGGACAGCCGCGTCATCCTCGACACGTCAGGAGCCGAGAGCCTGCTCGGCCAGGGCGACATGCTCTTCAAGCCGCTCGGCACGTCGCGCCTCCAGCGCGTCCAGGGCGCGTACGTGAGCGAGGAGGAGATCGCCCTCGTCGTCGAGCAGTGTCGCAGCCAGCGGGAGCAGGATCTCGACGAGTCGCTCCTCGAGTCGCCGGAGCCCGCCCGGAGCGGGGAGGAGGGCGACGAGGACTTCGACCCGGACGAGGATCCGCTGCTCGACCGCGCGATCGAGATCGTCGTCCAGACGCAGACCGCGTCGGTCTCGCTCATCCAGCGGCGGCTCCGCGTCGGCTACACCCGCGCCGGCCGGCTGATCGACATGCTCGAGCGCCGCGGCATCATCTCCGGCTACGAGGGCTCGAAGCCGCGGCGCGTGCTCGTCGGCGAGGCCGAGCTCGAGCGCGTGCTGGCCGACGTCGCCTCCTGACGACGGCTTCGTACTAACGACGCCGCCCGCCGACCGTCCTAGAAATGGGATCGTCTGGGGTTTACGATCCTGCGAATTCCATACGACGGCATGGGTAACAAGGAGGTTCCGTGAACGTAACGCGAAAGCTGCCGTGGGTCCTGCTGCTCCTGGTCACCCTCGTGCTAGCGCTCGGAGCCGCCGGCTGCGGCGGGGACGACGACGACGGTGATGCCGGAGACGAGGCCACAGGCGCCACCGAGACCGAGCCGGCCGAGGAGACGATCAGCGTCGGCATGGTCAGCGACACGGGCGGGCTCGACGACCGCGGGTTCAACGAGTTCTCGATCAACGGGTTCGAGCGGGCCCAGGAGGAGCTCGGCGTCGACGGCCGCGTGTACGTCTCCGAGTCCGGCGACGACTACCTGCCGAACCTGACCGCGGCGGTGGACGACGGCCACGATCTGGTGATCGCGATCGGCTTCCTCATCCAGCCGTCGGTGGTCGAGGTAGCGACCGAGGCGACCGACGTGAGCTTCGCCGGCGTCGACCAGTTCTACGGCGAGGAACCGGATTGCGGAGGGGACACCGGTGTGGTCTGCTCCCTCCCGAACGTCCTCGGCCTCCAGTTCCCGTCGGAGGAGGCCGGCTATCTCGCCGGGATCGTCGCAGCCGGGATCACGGAGACCAATACCGTCTCGACCGTGGGCGGAATCTCGATTCCGCCGGTGAACAACTGGATCGCCGGCTTCCGGCAGGCCGTCCAGGACACCAACCCCGACATCAAGCTCCTGAACGCGTACTCGCAGGACTTCGTCGACGCGGCGAAGTGCAAGGAGATCGCGCTCGACCAGATCTCCCAGGGCTCTGACGTCGTCTTCCAGGTCGCCGGACAGTGCGGCCTCGGCGCCCTCGACGCCGCTTGCCAGGAAGGCGTCTTCGCGATCGGCGTCGACGCCGATCAGTCGTTCGCCGGGGACTGCGTGGTCACGAGCGCGCTCAAGCCGCTCGAGCTCGCGGTCTTCGAGACGATCAAGTCCGCCCAGGATGGCACCTTCGAGGGCGGCACGAACCGGTTCTTCGGGATCGAGGAGTTCCCCGACGCCGAGCTGCTCGCACCGTTCACGGACGCTGTCCCGGAGGACGTCCAGGCGGCCGTCGAGGAGGCAACGCAGCAGCTGATCGACGGAGGAATCGACCCGCCCGCGACGTTCGAGGAATAGTCAAGCTCAAAAAGGGGCGGGCTCAGGCCCGCCCCTTTTACCCTTCACGCCCATGGCGGATGCGCCCCTTCTCGAGCTGAGAGGCATCACGAAGCGGTTCCCCGGCGTCGTCGCCAACGACGATGTCGACTTCGAGCTCGCCAAGGGGGAGGTACACGCGCTCCTCGGCGAGAACGGCGCGGGCAAGTCGACCCTCATGAACATCCTCTATGGGCTCTACCACCCGGATGAGGGGGAGATCAGGCTCAACGGCCGCCCGCTCCGCATCGACTCCCCGCGCGCGGCGATCGACCATGGGATCGGCATGGTTCACCAGCACTTCATGCTCATCCCGGTCATGACGGTCGCCGAGAACATCGTGCTCGGCATCGAGCCGCACAAGGGGCCCTTCCTCGACATCGAGGCGGCCGAGGAGCGCGTGCGGGAGCTGTCCCAGCAGTTCGGGCTGGCCGTCCGCCCGGAGGCCCGCATCGAGTCGATCTCCGTCGGCATGCAGCAGCGCGTCGAGATCCTGAAAGCGCTCTTCCGTGGGGCGGAGATCCTCATCCTCGACGAGCCGACGGCGGTGCTCACGCCGCAGGAGGCAGAAGAGCTGTTCGCGATCATCCGGTCGCTCCAGGCGGAGGGTAAGTCGATCATCTTCATCAGCCACAAGCTCGGCGAGGTGCTCGCCATCGCCGACCGAATCACGGTGCTGCGGCGCGGGAAGACCGTCGAGACCGTCTCCCGAGAGGGCGCGACCGAGGAGGGGCTCGCCCGGCTGATGGTCGGCCGCGAGGTCCTTCTCCGGGTCGAGAAGAAGCCGGCGGAGCCGGGCGAGCCGCTGCTCCGGATCGAGAACCTCCGCGTGAACGACGAGCGCGGCCTCGAGGCGGTTCGCGGTGTCTCTTTGGAGGTCCGCGCGGGGGAGATCGTCGGGATCGCAGGCGTCGACGGGAACGGCCAGACCGAGCTCATCGAGGCGATCACGGGCCTGCGCCGTCCCGAAGGGGGCCGCATCCTCGCCGGAGAGGAAGACGTCACCGCCGAGAGCGCCCGCGAGTGCTTCGAAGCCGGCGTCGGCCACATCCCCGAGGACCGCCAGCTGCGCGGCCTCGTCCTCGACTTCACGCTCGCGGAGAACATCGCGCTCCATGACTTTCGCGAGCCGCCGGACTCGAGGTGGGGCTGGCTCTTTCCGAACCGGCTCGTCGCCAGGGCGAAGAGGCTCCTGACCGAGTTCGACGTCCGCGGCGGCAGCCCCCAGACCCGGGCGGCGGCGCTCTCCGGCGGCAATCAGCAGAAGGTCGTCATCGCGCGCGAGATCTCGAGAGACCCGCGAATCCTCGTCGCAGCCCAGCCGACGCGCGGCCTCGACGTGGGCGCGATCGAGTTCGTGCACCGGCGGCTCGTCACCGAGCAGGAGGAGGGCCGGGCGATCCTCCTCCTCTCGTTCGAGCTGGACGAGATCCTCTCTCTCTCGGACCGCATCCTCGTCATCTACGAAGGCCGCATCGTCGGCGAGTACTCGCGCGACGTCTCGGAGGAAGAGCTGGGCATCGCCATGCTGGGCGGGCGGAGCGAAGAGGCGGCCTGATGGTCCAGGAGCCGCAGCCGCAGCCGTCGGTGAGCGTCGGCATGACCGAGTGGTTCTCGACGCGCATCGGCGGGGTTCTCATCCCGCTCGCCGCGACCGTCCTCGCCTTCCTGATCGGCGGCCTCGTAGTGGCCGTCACCGGTCACAACCCGATCACCGCCTACAAGGCGATCTTCGAAGGAACCGGCCTGAACTGGTTCTTCCCCTGGGTCTCCGGCGAGGCCCGGGAAGCGGCTGCGAACGACCTCCAGCAGACGCTCATCCTGATGGCGCCGCTCATCCTGACGGGACTCGCGGTCGCCTTCGCCTTCCGCTGCGGCCTCTTCAACATCGGCGGCCAGGGCCAGTACTGGGTCGGGTTCAGTGCCGCGCTCTTCGTCGGAGCCCACATGGAGGGGCTGTCGCGCCCGCTGCACGTCCTCCTCGCCCTCGCGGCCTCGATCGTCGCCGGCGCGATCTGGGGAGGGATCGCCGGCCTTCTGAAGGCCACCGTGGGGGCCCATGAGGTGATCACGACGATCATGCTCAACTGGATCGCCATCTTCGGGGGCACGTACCTGTACGAGATCGGCGGCCCGCTCCAGGGGCCGCAGGAGTCGATCCCGCGCTCCGACGAGGTGTTCGAGTCGGCCGAGCTGTGGCCGATCTGGGGCAGCCTGCCGTCGCTCCACGCGGGGATCTTCATCGCGCTTTTCGCGCTCGTCGTCTACGCGGTGATCCTGAACCGGACGACGCTCGGGTTCGAGGTCCGCGCTGTCGGTTTCAACCCCGAGGCCGCCCGCTACAGCGGCATCTCGGTGGCGAAGAACTACTTCCTGGCGCTGGCGATCGCGGGAGCCTTCGCCGGTCTCGCCGGATCGGTCGACCTGCTCGGGTTCAAGTTCAGCGTCGACGTCGGCGACTACAGCACGAACTTCATCGCGTTCACGGGCATCGCGGTCGCCCTCCTGGGCCGGACGAAAGCCGTCGGCATCCTCTTCGCCGCCTTGCTCTTCGCCGCCCTCGAGGTCGGCACCTCGACTCGCCAGCTCGATCCCGAGGTCTTCGAGCCCGCGCTCGCGGTCGACCTCGCGACGATGATCCAGGCGCTCGTGATCTTCTTCGTCGGCGCCGAGCTCCTCATCATCTACATCTGGCGGGCGCGAACGCTCCTGCGCCGGGGCTCCGCGGCCCAGCCGGAGGCGACCTCGTGAGCACGCCGTCGCGCGCCGCGACGCTCGGCGACGGGGTCCGCAAGCTCACCGACCCCCGCACGATCGCGATCCTGGGCGTCGCAAGCGGCATCCTCGCCTTCTGGTTCGCGCTGCCGCCCTGGACGTTCCGCTCCGCCGGGGCGCCGATCGCGGCCGGGTTCGTTGCGCTCGCGTGCGGACTGGCCGCCGTGCCCCGGGGAGAGCGCAAGCTCGGCTGGTGGGCCGTCGGCCTGGGCATCGCCGGCACGCTCGGGGCGATCTGGCTCCAGACGAAGAACGCCGAGACGCTCGACAGCATCCTCACGACGGGGGTGCTCGCCGCAACCCTGCGCTTCGCGACCCCGCTCGCTTTCGCGGCGATCGGCGGGATCTTCTCGGAGCGCTCCGGCGTCGTGAACATCGGCCTCGAGGGCATGATGCTCTTCGGCGCGTTCTTCGCCGTCTGGGGGGCGGTCTGGAGCGGAACCTGGGTGGTCGGGCTCCTGATGGCGATGCTCTTCGGCGGCCTGCTCGGCCTGATCCACGCTTTCTTCTCCATCCACCTGCAGGCGGATCAGATCGTGAGCGGCTTCGCAGTCAACTTCCTCGCGCTCGGCCTGACGGGGTTCCTCTACAGCTCCATCTACCCGGGGGGTATCGAGCAACAGGTCTCGCGCGTGCCGACCGTCAATCTGGGGTTCCTCGAGGACATCCCGCTGGTCGGCAGCTTCCTGGACGGCGTCTTCGGCTCACTCAACCTGCTCGTCTGGATCATGTTCGGAGTCGTCATCCTCGGATACGTGATCCTTTTCAAGACCCCGATCGGCCTGCGCATCCGCTCCGTTGGAGAGCATCCGCGGGCCGCCGACACGGTCGGCATCTCCGTCTACGGAGTCCGCTACGCGGCGGTCGTGACCTCCGGGATGCTGGCAGCCCTCGGGGGCGCGTTCCTCTCGATCGGCTTCGTCGGCACGTTCACCGAGAACATGACGGCCGGACGTGGATACATCGCCCTCGCAGCAGTGATCTTCGGCAAGTGGCTCCCCGGCTGGGCGTTCGCGGCCACGCTCCTCTTCGGCTTCGGCTTCGCCTTCTCCATTCCCCTCCAGCGCGAGGCAGGCATCTCGGAGAACCTCATCTCGACGCTCCCGTACGTGCTGACGCTGGTCGCGCTGGTGGGCCTCGTCGGCCGCTCCATCCCGCCCGCGGCCGTCGGGCGCCCCTACGTCAAGGGATAGGCTCCGCACCCGTGCGGAACACCAAGGCCGTCTGGGCCCTCGTGACCGGGCTGCTCGGGCTGGGCGTCTTCGTGGCCGCCGCCGGGGCGGCCCGCTACCACGACGAGATCCGGCTGGTGGACGCCGTCGTCGCGGTGCCGGTGGCGCTCGTTCTCGGCCTCGTGTCGGTCGTCCTCGGGCGCCGCGCCAAGCTCGAGCACGTGCGCACGCTGGGCAGGAGCGGGAGCCGCGGCTTCGTCTGGCTCGCCCGCTTCCTGGGCGCCGTCGCGCTGATTCTCGCGGTCACCGCGGCGCTCGCCCTCGCGGTCTTCGCGGTGCTCGTCCTGGTCCTCGAGTAAAGGCGAAAATGAGCCCCAAGGGCCAGGCCGCTACAATCCCGGCTCGTGTTCGAGATCGGCAACAGCCTGCGCGAGGCTCGTTTGCGGCAGGGTCTCGAGTTCCCCCGGATCGAGACGGAGACGAAGATCCGCGGGAAGTACCTCAGAGCCCTCGAAGAGGAGCAGTTCGAGGTGCTGCCCGGAGAGACGTACGTGAAGGGCTTCCTGCGCACGTACGCGGACTACCTGGGCCTCGAGGGCCAGCTCTACGTGGACGAGTACAACTCGCGCTTCACGACGGCCGAGGAGACCACGGCCGCCCCGTCGACGCCCCGCCGGCGACGGACGAGGCCGGTCGAGTCGAACCTCGTCGTCGTCGCCCTGGCGGGGATCGTCGCCGTGACGGTGCTCGTCGTGGTCGGGCTCGCGGGAATCGGCTCCGGCTCGCCCGAGCAGTCGCCGCTCGTCGACACGAATCCGGGCCCGACGACGACGCAGGAGACCGCGACGGCCCCGACGGCGACCGGGCAGGAGCCGGCCGGACAGGCGCGGCCGCCGGCGAGGGCGCGCCTCGTGCTGACCGCCGTGCGCGGCGAATGCTGGGTCCAGGTGCGCGCGAACGGCGTGAACGGCCGCCTGCTCTACGAGGGGACGCTGGAGGTCGGTCAGATTCAGCGCTTCGTGCGGTACCAGCGACTCTGGCTCGAGCTGGGCGCGCCCGCCAACGTCGACGCGAGGCTGAACGGGCGCCCGGTGGCGAACTTCCCCACGCAGCCGGCCGTCGTCGTCGCGACCGCGAAGCGCGTCCGCACCGTCTCCACCGCCGGGTAGCTTGGCGCGCAGGCTGCGGGCGGTCGTCGTCCTCACGGGCAGCGAGCTCGTGCGGGGGGACAAGCCCGACGCGAATGGGGCCTTCCTCGCCCGGGAGCTGACGAGGCTCGGGCTGGAGCCCGTTCGCATCGTCGTCGTGGGGGACGATGCGGACGAGCTGCAGGCAGCCGTTCGGGAGGGCCTGCAGGCGGACGTGTGCGTCCTCTCGGGCGGCCTCGGGCCCACGCACGACGATCGTACCGTCGAGACGCTCGCCCGCGAGGCGGGCCGCCCGCTGCGGGTGGACGAGGGTCTCGAGCGGGAGATCGAGGCGGTCTCGCGCGGCGTGGCGGAGCGGCTCGGGCGTCCCTACGCAGACTTCGTCCCGGGCGTGCGCAAGCAGGCGTCCCTCCCCGACGGAGCCGTCTCGCTCGGGCTCGCCGGGACCGCCCCGGCGGTGCTCGTCGAGCGTGACGGCCGCGTCGCGGTCGCC
Organism: Gaiellaceae bacterium; assembly: GCA_050697795.1. Classification (GTDB taxonomy): domain Bacteria; phylum Actinomycetota; class Thermoleophilia; order Gaiellales; family Gaiellaceae; genus JAIBJN01. The sequence continues at coordinate 2,493 of JBOHAK010000318.1, read as the reverse complement.
CTGCCGGGCCCGCCGGCCGAGCTCCGCCGCCTCTGGCCGCGAGTCGTCGAATCGGGCCAGTTCGGGCGGGTCGTGGCCCGCGCCGAGCGGCCGCGGCACACCGTGCTGCGCCTCTTCGGGCCGAGCGAGTCGGCCGTGGCGCGCGTGCTCGAGGAGGAGGGCGGGGAGGGCGGAGGCCTCGACGTCACCGTCTGCGCCCAGGACCTCGAGATCCGGGTCGACCTCCTCGCCCGCGGCGACGGCGAAGAGCGGGCCGGGCGCGTCGCCGCGGCCCTCAGGGAGCGCTTCGAGAGCGAGCTCTTCGCCGAGGACGAGCGCACGGTCGGGGAGATCGTCCTCGCGCGCTGCCGCGAGCTCGGCCTCCGGCTGGCGACGGCGGAGTCGTGCACGGGCGGGCTCGTGGGGGCACGGCTGACCGACGTGGCCGGTGCGAGCGAGGCCTACGCGGGCGGCGTGGTCGCCTACTCCGACGACCTGAAGACGCGGCTGCTCGGCGTCCCGGGCGAGACGCTGGAGCGGCACGGCGCCGTCTCCGCCGAGACGGCGCGCGCGATGGCGGACGGAGCCCGCGCAGCGCTCGGGGCCGACGTGGCCGTGGCAGTCACCGGCGTGGCGGGCCCGGGGGGCGGCACGCCCGAGAAGCCCGTGGGTCTCGTCTACGTCCATGCGGCCGCACCGGAGGGCGAGGAGGCGCGCGAGCTGCGCATCCCCGGGGACCGCGAGGCCGTCAGGGCCCGCGCGACGGCGATCTCTCTCCACACGTTGCGGCGCCTTCTGACACGGTCCGGCACAGACGCGCGTGACTCGTCCGGCTAGCGTCGGGGGCCGTGAGCGCCCTCGTCTCTTCGTCGCCCTGCCGCTGCCCGACGACGCCCGGCAACGCCTCTCTGCCTGGCAGCACCGCGAGCTGGACGGCGCGTATGACGCCCGCATCGTGCCGCCCGCCAACCTCCACGTCACGCTCGCGTTCCTGGGCGCGCGGCCGGCCTCCGACGTCGACGCCGTCCTGGAGCTCCTGCACGCCGCCGCCCGGAAGGCGCGCCGGCCGGACCTCGCGGCCATGCGCTACCGCGAGACGAGGAGCGTCGGCATGGTCGTCCTGGACGACGAGGGCGGCCGCGCCACCCGGCTCGCCGGCGAGGTGGGGGAGGGGCTCGAGCGCCTCGGCGTGTACGAGCGCGAGCGCAGGGAGTGGCTCCCGCACGTGACGGTGCTCCGCTTCCGCCGTCCGCCCCGGCTCAGGCCGCCTCTGCCCGACCTCGGGCGGGTCAGTCCGTCCGAGCTGGCCCTCTATCATTCTGTGCTGCGACCGACCGGGGCGCAGTACGAGATCGTCGAATCGGTTGCTCTCCACGCCTGACACCCCCAGGAGGTTGATGTCTTGACCGACTCCAATCGCGAACAGGCCCTCGACGCCGCCCTGAGCCAGATCGAGCGCTCGTACGGCAAGGGCTCGGTCATGAAGATGAGCGACCAGGCGCAGGTCGCCATCCCGTCCATCTCGACGGGCTCCCTCTCGCTCGACGTCGCGCTCGGCATCGGCGGCCTGCCGCGGGGGAGGGTCGTCGAGATCTTCGGCCCAGAGTCTTCGGGGAAGACGACGCTCGTCTACCACGTCATGGCCGAGGCGCAGCGGCGTGGAGGCATCTGCGCCTTCATCGACGCCGAGCACGCGATGGACCCGAGCTACGCGCGCCGGATCGGGGTGAACATCGACGACCTGCTCGTCTCGCAGCCCGACAACGGCGAGCAGGCGCTCGAGATCGCGGAGCTCCTCATCCGCAGCGGCGCGCTCGACGTCGTCGCCGTCGACTCCGTCGCCGCGCTCACGCCGAAGGCCGAGATCGAGGGCGAGATGGGTGACAGCCACGTCGGCCTGCAGGCGCGGCTCAAGAGCCAGGCGCTGCGCAAGCTCGCGGGCACGCTCAACCGCACGGGGACGGTGGCGCTCTTCACGAACCAGCTGCGCGAGAAGATCGGCGTCATGTTCGGGAGCCCGGAGACGACGCCCGGCGGCCGCGCCCTGAAGTTCTACTCGTCGGTCCGGCTCGACATCCGGCGCATCGAGACGCTCAAGGAGGGCGTGGAGGCGATCGGGAACCGCGTGCGCGTCAAGGTCGTGAAGAACAAGGTCGCGCCGCCGTTCAAGCAGGCGGAGTTCGACATCATCTACGGCGACGGGATCTCCTGGGAGGGCAGCGTCCTCGACGTCGGCCTCGAGCGGAAGCTCGTCCAGAAGTCGGGCTCGTATTTCAGCTTCGGCGACGAGCGACTCGGCCAGGGACGCCAGAACGCAACCGCGTTCCTGCGCGAGCATCCCGACGTCACCCAGCAGATCCTGCGCGCGGTGCAGACGGAGCTCGGCCCGGACGTGGTCGTCTCGTCGCGCCTGCTCCCGGTCGGCGACGGCGCGAACGGCGCCGAGGCCGCCGGCGGAGCCGACGCGGCGGAGGCCGTCGAGGCCGCGGCACGGGCCGGGTAACCCGTGGGGCC
>JBOHAK010000317.1:0-1673 GCA_050697795.1 Gaiellaceae bacterium | reverse complement strand
TCGCGCTCGTGTCGATCCCGCTTGCCGGGACCGGCACCGACGAGACGTCGCTGCGCGCGCTCGAGGCGCTCCGCGAGGAGGTGATCCCGGCCACCGTCGGTTCGCTGGCGGGAGTCGAGGCGGCCGTCACCGGCCAGACCGCCGTGTCGGAGGACTTCCGCGCGCTCATGGCCGAGCGGATGCCGCTGGTGATGGGCTTCGTGCTCGTGCTCGCGTTCGCGTTGCTGCTGACAGCGTTCCGGTCGGTGGTGATCGCCGCAAAGGCCGTGCTCCTGAACCTGCTCTCCGTCGGAGCCGCCTACGGGCTGATCGTCGCCGTGTTCCAGTGGGGCTGGGGCGAGAGCCTGCTCGGCTTCGAGTCGACGGGCGCGATCGTCTCCGGGCTCCCGCTCTTCCTGTTCGTCGTCCTCTTCGGCCTCTCCATGGACTACCACGTGTTCATCCTCAGCCGCGTGCGGGAGGCGTACGACGGCGGGCGCTCCACCGAGGAGGCGGTCGCGCACGGGATCAAGACGACCGCAGGCGTCGTCTCGGCCGCGGCGTTCGTCATGGTTGCCGTCTTCGCCATCTTCCTCACGGTCTCGACGGTCGACATGAAGCAGTTCGGGTTCGGGCTGGCGGTCGCCATCCTCATCGACGCCACGATCGTGCGCGCGGTGCTGCTGCCGGCCACGATGAAGCTACTCGGCGACTGGAACTGGTACCTGCCGTCCTGGCTGCAGTGGCTGCCGCGCCTCGAGCACGAGCGGCCGGCGGAGCCGCACCCGGAGTCCCAGCCTGAGATCCTGGCTGCATGAGCGAGCGCGTGGCCGACACCGCCGTGACCGACGAGCTGCGTCGCAGCCGTTCGAACCGCATGCTGGCGGGCGTGGCAGGAGGGCTGGGCGCCTACTTCGAGCTCCACCCCGCAGTCTTCCGCGTCTCCTTCGTCGTCCTCACGCTCATGGGTGGCGCGGGGATCCTGATCTACCTGGCGGCGGTGCTCGTGATGCCGGACGAGGGGAAGGAGGACTCCGTCGCCACCGCGGCACTCCGCCGCCGCCGCCCGTGGGTCCTGGTCGTGCTCGGCCTGATGGCGGTCGTCCTGCTTGCCCTGCTCTCCGAGGTGCCGGTCTGGCCTCAGGGGGACGCGTGGCCGTTCCTGCTGATCGCCGGCGCCCTCGCTCTCTGGCTCACCTGGTTCGCGGTCGCGGGTGTCCGCCGGGGTTGGCTGCGCGCGGTCGGATTCGTTGTCGCGTCGGTCGCCGTCTTGCTCGTCGTGCTCGTGGCTGCCTTCCTCGCCACTTTTGACGTCCACCTCGGCGACGGCGTCGACGAGCGCACGCTCGCACCGGCGAGCGTGGACGCCCTCGACCGCCGGTACGAGCTCGGGATCGGCGAGCTCGTCTTCGACCTGCGCTCCGTCGAGTTCCCTCTCGGCGAGACCCGGCTGGACGTGCGCGTCGACGCGGGCCGGATCCACGTGCTCCTCCCCGAGGACGTCGCCCTGCGGGCGGTCACCGAGGCGAGGCTCGGCGAGATCGACCTGCTGGACCGGCGGGTCGAGGGCTGGGAGGTGGACGAGCAGGTCGACGAGGCGGGCCTCCGCGTGCTCGTCCTCGAGGCGGAGGTCGGCATCGGCGAGATCGACATCGAGCGGGGCCTCCGATGAGTACGGCGGCGCTTCCCCGGTT
>JBOHAK010000316.1:0-3108 GCA_050697795.1 Gaiellaceae bacterium | reverse complement strand
GCCTTCCGGGCCGACGTGAGCGGCGCGGGCCCGGCCGTCTACGGCCTCTTCCATCGCCGCGAGGACGCCCGCGCCGCAGCCCGCTGCCTGAGCGGCGCCGGGCGCACCTGGGTGGTTGCACCCGTCTGGTAACGTCGCGCCGCGTGACCGCCTCGTCCGCCTTGGAGCTCCGGGAGAGCCGCAGCGGCCTGTGGCTGCGGGCGCGGCGCCTGCGTCTGGCCCTGCTCGTCGGGCTCGTGGAGAGCGTGCTCGTCCTCCTGGGCGACAGCGGCTGGTTCTGGGTGCTCGCGGCCGCGGCGGCGGCGGTGGCGTTCTACATGTTCGTCGGCCGGAGACTCCGGTTCCACGCCGGCCGCGAGCTCTCCTGGATCGCCGCTGCCTCCCAGCTGATCGCCGTCCTGGTCCCGCTTCTCTGGGTGCTCGTGAAGGCGGTCGCGATCGCCGTGCTCGTCCTCATGGCGATCGTCCTCCTGGTGATGCTGCTCGCCGACCGGCGTTAGCCTTCCCGGTGCTTCTTATACTCGGCCTCGGTGGGGCGTAGCCAAGTGGTAAGGCAGCGGGTTTTGGTCCCGTGACCGGAGGTTCGAATCCTCCCGCCCCAGCCATGACGTCCTCGTGACCCACCGTCCTCTCGCAGCGGTCGTGCTCGCCGCCGGGCTCGGCACGCGCATGCGCTCGCGCCGGGCGAAGCACCTGCATCCCCTGCTCGGTCGCCGCCTCCTCGACTGGGTGGTCGCAGCGGCGGGGGCGCTCGGGCCCCGGCCGCTCGTCGTGGTGACCTCCCCCGGAACCGTCCCGGAGCTCGAGGGGACGTTCGCGCCGGACGTCGAGCTCGCCGTCCAGGAGGAGCCGCGGGGGACGGGGGACGCCGCCGCCGCCGCCCGGGCCGCGCTCGAGGGCTTCGCGGGCGACATTCTCGTCCTCGCCGGGGACGCGCCCCTGCTCGAGGCCGCCGAGCTCGAGCGGCTCGTCGCGACGCACCGGACGGAGAAGGCCGTGGCGACCGTGCTCTCGTTCGAGCCGGAGGACCCGGCGGGCTACGGGCGCGTGCTGCGCGACGCGGACGGGAAGCTCCGGGCGATCGTCGAGGTGGCGGACGCGACGCCCGGAGAGCTGGCGGTGCGCGAGGTCAACTCGTCGGTCTACGTCTTCGCCGCCGAGGCGCTCTGGAGCGCGCTGGCCTCCCTCGATACGGACAACGCGCAGGGGGAGCTGTACCTCACGGACGCGGTCCGCCACGTGGTGGATGACGGCGGCGCCGTAGCCGTGTACCGTGCGACGGACCCGCGTGTGGGCGAAGGCGTGAACACCAGGGCCGATCTCGCGGCTGCCGGGGCGCGGCTCCGCGACCGGATCGTCTCCGGCCACCTGGAGGCCGGCGTCACGATCGTCGATCCCGCCACGACCTGGATCGAGCCCGACGTCCAGATCGAGGCGGACGCGGTCGTCCACCCGTTCACCGTCCTGCGCGGCCGCACGATCGTCCGGCGGGGAGCCGAGATCGGGCCGCACGCGGTGGCGGTCGACGCCGAGATCGGGGAGGACGCGCTCGTCGGCCCCTTCTGTTACCTTCGCCCGGGAACGGTGCTCGCCGCGCGAGCAAAGGCCGGGACCTTCGTGGAGCTCAAGAACGCGACCATCGGAGAGGGTGCGAAGGTGCCCCACCTGTCCTACCTGGGCGATGCCGAGGTAGGGGAGGGCAGCAACGTGGCGGCCGGCGCGATCACCGCGAACTTCCCGCACGAGGAAGGGCGCCCGAAGGGTCGAACGACAATCGGACGGAACGTCAGGACCGGCATTCACAATGGATTCGAGGCTCCCGTGACGATTGGAGACGGAGCATGGATCGCCGGCGGCTCGTACATCACCGAGGACGTGCCCGCCGATTCGCTCGCGCTCGCGCGCGCGCGTCAAGTGACGAAGGAGGGCTACCTGCGTGGACACCGGAACGACTGAGCTCGCGCTTCCCGGTCTCGACGTGACGCCGGACCCGGCCTCGCAGCCGCAAGGCGAGCGCGGGCGCTGGATCGAGCGCGGCCCGTCTGGGAAGCTGATGCTCTTCTCCGGCCGCTCCCATCCCGTGCTCGCGGGGAGGATCGCGGACCAGCTCAACATCGAGCTCGGCGACGTCGAGCTCAAGACGTTCGCGAACGGCGAGACGTACTGCCGCTACCGCGAGTCGATCCGCGGCGCCGACGTGTTCATCGTCCAGGCCTGCCACGGCCGCGCCGCGAACGACTTCTTCGTCGAGCTGATGATCATGATCCAGGCGGCGAAGCTCGCCTCGGCGAACCGGATCACGGCCGTCATGCCGTGGTTTCCCTACTCTCGCCAGGACAAGAAGTCCGCCCCGCGCGAGCCGATCACCGCGAAGCTCCTCGCCGACGTGCTCGAAGCCGCCGGCACGGACCGCGTCCTCACGATGGATCTCCACGCCGGGCAGATCCAGGGGTTCTTCGGCATCCCGGTCGACCACATGACGGCGCTGCCGCTCTTCGCCCGCTACTACCGCGAGACGCTCGGGCTCCACGGCGACAGGGTCGTCGCGGTCTCGCCCGATCCCGGCCGGGCGAAGATGGCGACGAAGTTCGCGCAGATGCTCGAGGCGGACTTCGCGCTCATGAACAAGATCCGCCCGGCGCACGACGTCGCGTCGGTCACGGAGGTCGTCGGCGACGTCCGCGGCAAGGTGGCGATCATGAGCGACGACATCATCGTCACGGGCGGCACCCTGGTGGCCGGCGCCCAGGCCCTCCTCGAGGCGGGTGCGACCGCGGTGTACGCCTGCGCCACGCACGGGCTCTTCCCGGATCCGGCGCTGGAGAAGATCGGCGACTCCGAGCTCGCCGGGATCGCGGTCACGGACACGGTCGCCATCGGCGAGCTCCACCGGCCCGACAAGCTGACCGTCCTCACCATCTCGGGGATCCTCGCCGAGACGATCGAGAACGTCTTCTCGGACGAGTCGGTCTCCGCGATCTTCGCGGGCGAGAACCAGCTATTCTGACCGCCCGCCTCGCGGCGGCGCGCGGCGCGGCGAGATCGCTGTGGCGCCGAGGCCGCAAGAGTCGTACGCTCTTCCAGAAATGACCAGGCAGCGCCGCTGCG
>JBOHAK010000315.1:0-11913 GCA_050697795.1 Gaiellaceae bacterium | reverse complement strand
ATGACGATGAAGTAGTCGGTCAGGCGCATGAGCACCGTGTCCGTCTTGCCGCCGAAGTAGCCGGCGATCAGGCCGACCGTGCCGCCGATGAGCATGGCCACGAGCGCCGCCGCGAAGCCTACGATCAACGACACGCGGGCGCCGTAGATCATCAGGCTCAGCATGTCGAAGCCGCCATCGTCGAGACCGAGCCAGTGCTCGCTCGACGGGGCCTCGAAGACGTCGCCCACCTTCTCGCGCGGGTCGTACGGGGCGATCACCGGCGCGAGGATCGCGACGAGGACGAAGGCGAGGAGGACGAGGGCCCCGATCGTCGCCTGCGGCTGCCTCCTGATCACCGACCACACGAGCGACCCGCGGCGCGGCGGCGCAGTGCCGAGGTCCTCGGGCTCACGCGTCAGAAGCTCCGGAGCGGGCGCGCCCGTCATCCCGTGATCCTCGGGTCGAGCTTGAAGTAGAGGAGGTCGGCGACGAGGTTGGCCATGATCACCGAGAGCGTGAGCAGGAGGAACGCACCCTGGAGCACGGGGTAGTCGCGGTCGAAGACGGCCTCGTAGGTGGCGAGGCCGATGCCCGGATAGGAGAACACCGCCTCGACCAGGATGTCGCCCCCGATGATGTAGCCGAACGTCAGCGCGACGAGCGTGACGATGGGGAGGAGCGACGTGCGGAGCGCGTGCTTGCGCACGATCGCCCAGCTCGAGAGGCCCTTCGCGCGCGCGGTCATGATGTAGTCCTCGCCGAGCGCCTCGATCATGGACGAGCGGACGATCAGGGCGTACTGGCCGTAGAGGACGAGGCCGAGCGTCAGCGCAGGCAGGATCATGTGCTCGAGGCGGTCGAGGACGACCTCCCACCACGAGGGGTCGAGGAAGTCGATGAACGGGTCGCTGACCCCCGACGCCGGCAGGACGCCGCCGAGCAGGACGAGCAGCATGAGCCCGAACCACTGCTGCGGCATGGAGTAGAAGAAGAGGGCCGTCGAGACGCCGCCCCAGTCGAGGAACGTGCCGCGCCGCCAGGCGGCGACCACCCCCACGAGGACGCCGAGGACGATCGAGATCAGGTAGCCGAGGCCGACCATCGGCAGCGTGTTGAGGATCGGCTGCTTCAGCTCCTGCCAGACCGGCTGCCGGGTGACGAAGGAGTCGCCGAGATCCCCGCGGGCCAGGTCCTTGACGTAGATCCAATACTGCTCGAGCTTGGGCTTGTCGAGCCCGAGCTCCTCGCGGAGCGCCTCCCGGAACTCGGGCGTGCAGTTCCGGCACTTGGCGAGCGACGAGGTCGCGTCGCCCGGCGCGGCGCGGAAGATGACGAAGTTCAGCGTGATCGCGACGAGCACCGTCATCAACGCGAACGCGGTCCGCTTGACGACGTAGTCGGTTCCGCTCACTACCCTCCGGCTCTTCCGCGCCGCTTTCCGGTGTCAGCCTGTCGCTATTCCGACGTCCTGTGGGGCTCCGTCCAGGGCAGCTTCGAGTACGCGATCAGATCCGGGTGGAAGCCGTCCCAGTTGGTCTTGGAGACCGTGATGTACTCGACGGCGACGAGGTGGATGTACGGCCGGTCGCGCTGGTGGATGTCCTGCATCTCCCAGACGAGCTGCTTGCGCTGCTCCTGGTCGACCGTCACGCCCTGCTCCTGGTAGAGGCGGTCGTACTCCTCGTTGCAGTAGCCGGTATCGCTCCAGCCGCCCCACTGGTCGCACGTGGTCACGGAGAGGACGAAGTCCGGGTCGAGGTAGCCGACCCAGCTCCACATCGCCATGTCGAACGCCTCGTACTTCGAGTCCGGCTTGAGGATCTCCTCGAAGGCGGTCGTGTCGTCGAGGGCCTTCGGCGTCACCCGGATGCCGATCTCGTCGAAGCCGTTCTTCATGATCTCGAACTCACGCTGGACGCCCTGCACGCCGGTGGGGGTGATGACCTCGTAGGCCATCTTCTGGCCCTCCTCGTCGACGCGTACCCCGTCGGAGCCGCGCTCGTAGCCCGCCTCGTCGAGGATCCGGTTCGCCTCGTCGGTGTCGTAGGGCAGGGGCTCGATCTCGGGGTTCATCCACTCGCCGGTCAACGGGGCGACGATGCTCGCGACCGGCTCGGCGTTCCCGCCGAAGACCACCTCGGCGATCTCCTCGCGGTCGATCGCGTACTCCATCGCCTCGCGCACCTGCGGGTCGAGGAGCTCGCGGTTCCTTGGCTTGTCGGGATTCGAGTTGAAGATGACGTTCTGGATCTGGGTCGAGTCGACCTTGCTGACGGCGGCGTCCTCGTCCTGCTCGAGCTGCCCGACGGCGTTGGCCGGCACCTCCTCGAGGAAATCGAGCTCGCCGGCGTCGAAGGCCGCGAGGAGCGCGTCCTCGTTCTCGAAGTGCTGGTAGCCGACCGCGTCCACGTTCGGCTCGGGGCCGTAGTAGCTCGGGTTCCTCTCGAAGATCGTCGTGCCCTTCTTGTCGAACTTCGTGATCACGAAAGGCCCGGCGCCGACGACCGGCAGGTCGTCCTGGGGGTTGAACTGCTTCAGGCCCTTCCCGTCGGCTCCGACGTGCTGCTCCCACACGTGCTTCGGGAGGACGAAGAACTGCTGGAGCTGCGGCAGGACGTTCCCGACCGGCTGGTCGTAGGTGATCACGAGCGTCTGCGGGTCGGGAGCCTCGAGGCTCTTCACGTGCGAGAGGAAGGGCGCGAGGATCGCCGTAGGGCCGTCGGCGTACTTCAGCACCGTCTCGCCCGTCCAGACGGCGTCCTCCGCGGTGAGCGGCGTACCGTCGGACCAGCTGCCCGGCCGCAGCGTGAACGTCCACGTGAGGCCGTCCTCGGAGGTCTCCCAGCTCTCCGCCCAGTCGCCCTCCCACTCGAACTCAGGGCTGTACTGGACGAGCAGCGGGTACTCGATGACGAATGCCTGGTACGACTCCGAGTTGAAGGCCACGAACGGGTTGATGGAGTCGATCTCGCCGGTCGTCCCGATGCGGAGGATGCCTCCCTTGACGACCTCCCCCTCGCCCTCTTCGGTCGTACCCGTTCCGGTACGCGTCCCCTCGCCCTCGTCGTCGGAGCCGCCGCACCCAGCGGCCGCCAGGACGAGCGCGAGGAGCGCGAGCATCCACAGCACGCGCTTCGTCATCTCACTCTCCCTCTCCCCCCGGTCTGAGTCCGGGCGACTCGATGGTCAGCGTGCGAGCGTCGGCGTCGAGCGTGGCGCTGACGCCGAGCGGAATCGTCGCGAGATGCTTCCCGTGGCCCAAGGGAAGCTTGTATAGCACGGGTATGCCGAGCGGCTCCAGATGGTGCTCCAGCACGTCCTCAACGGACTTGGTTCTTGGCCACTCGGGCCTATTTTCCCGCCAGTCGCACCTCTCCATGTCTCCAACTACGACTCCGCGGACGGTTCGGAGTTTGCCCGCGTGGCCCAGCTGGGTCAGCATCCCGTCCACGTACCACGGCGGCGCGTCGTAGTCCTCGAAGAAGAAGATCGCGCCGTCGAGGTCGGCCTCCCAGGGCGTCCCCATCGTGTGGAGGAGGAGCCAGAGACAGCCGCCGGCCAGCGGTGCGGTGACGGTGCCGCCGCGGAGCGTGCGGGAGTAGGGGTCGTCCGGGTTGGGCGGCACCGGGCCGGCGGCGCCTCCGCGCAGGACGGCGAGCAGGCGCTCCCGCGTGAAGGCGGTCGTCTCGGGGTCGCCGACGCCCGTGAGTCCGGGCCCGTAGAACGTCGCCAGCCCGGTGCGGCGCCCAAGCGCCACGTGGAGCGCCGTGATGTCGGAGAAGCCGACGAAGGGCTTCGGGTTCGCGGCGACGACGTCGAAGTCGACGTACGGGATCGCCTGCGCCGAGCCGAAGCCGCCCTGGAGGCAGTGGACCACGTCGACGTCGGGGTCGGCGAACATCGCGGTGAGGTCGGCCCCGCGCCGCGCCGGGTCGCCGGCGACGTAGTCGTCGCGGTCGAAGGCGCCCGGCGCGAGCTTGACGCGGTAGCCGTGGGACTCCCACCATTCGACACCGCGCAGCACGTCCGAGCGGCTGACGTACGGGCTGGCCGGCGCGGGGACGCCGATCGTGCCGCCCTCGGGAAGCGGCGGCCCGAGCAGAGACGCCTCTCTCATCCGCCGAGCCTGTAGACCTGGGCCTTGGCGTCGCAGGGGTTACCGCGGCCGTAGGCGATCTCGCCCGCGGTCACGTCCGCGACGCACCAGAAGACGGTCTTCACGACCCTGGCTCCCTCTCCGTGGCGGCAGAGCGCCTCGTGGTCGGCGAGGGCGGCGCGGAGCGAACCCACCGTGAAGCCCTCGTCGCGGGCGAGCTCCCGGGCTCGCTCCAGGCGCCGGCACGAGCTCTCCAGGTGCTCCGAGCTCTCGAAGGCCTCCATGTCCGTGCGGGCGTAGTGGTTCGTGTGCGCGAGGAACCCGTCGGCGCCGGGCTCGTCGATCCCCACCGCGGTGGCCGAGCCCTCGACGTTCAGCGCGCCCTCGTCGCGGTGGGCGAAGACCCAGTTGTAGGACGACGCGCGCGCGGGGTGGAGGACGGCCTCGACGGCCTCGGCCAGCGTCCGGCGCGTGAGCACGTCGCGCATCTGCAGGAGCCGCGGGATTCCGACGCGCTCGTCGTTCGGCCCGAGCTCGTTGCCGGTCACGGAGAGGCCGGCGTCGTTCCAGCCGACGCTGAGCCACGGGCCGATCCCCAGGGTGAACACGACCGGCTCGCCGGGCACGCGCCACTCGATCGCGACGATGTCCTGCTCGTCCTCGGCGTAGAGGTCGTTGTTGTGCGCGACGAGCAGGTGCCCGTCCGCGGTGCGGTCGCCGGTGACGACGAGGTCGCTGCAGCCGGTGGGCGCCTCAGCCGGGGTGAGCTCCTCGACGGAGGCGGCGAAGAGCGCGAGCGGGTCGACGCCGGCGCCCGCCGCCGCCCCGTCCAGCTCCTCGACGACCCACGGGACGTGCTCGAGCGTCACGGCGCGGTAGAGCCCGATGAGCGCGGGATCGAAGGGCGTCCCGTCCACGGCGCGGCGGATCACGTCCGCGGTCGCGGCGCCGATCTGACGCCCCACGTCGGCGTGCGAGCCCTTGACCCGCAGGAGCGGGATCGGCGCCGGCGTCACGGCGTCTCCCGCGGCTCCCGCCGCACCGGCAGCGGCATGGCGAGCAACTCGCGGACGAAGCCGACGCACTCCTCGACGGCCGCGTCCAGGAGAGCCTCGCCCTTCTCGGCGGTGGCCTTCGTGGCGTCGCCCTGCACGCCGGTGGCCGAGAAGGACGACCACCACGGCATGACCTTGAGCGGCCCGTCCGCCCAGTCCATGAACGCGTGCTCGCCGGCCGGGAAGCCGCGCTGGTCGACCGCCTTGTCCATGTCCACGGCGTCCGGGTCGACGGCGAGGTAGATGGAGGTCTCGAGCTCGCACGCGTGGGCCATGCCGCCGCGGTCGGAGTCGCGGAGCTCCTCGACGCGCTCCAGCGAGCGGCGCCCGGAGAGGTAGAACGCGGCCGCCGCGAGCACGTTCGGATGCTCGACGTTGACGAGCCGCGCCGCCGCCTCCACGAAGTTCTGGTTCGAGCCGTGCCCGTTCAGGAAGAGCAGGCGGCGGAAGCCGTGGCGCGCGAGCGACGTGCCCACGTCCGTGCAGTAGCGCGTGAACGTCTCCCAGCCGATCGTGATCGGGCCCGGGAAGTCCATGTGGTGCGGCGAGTAGCCGTGCGGGATCGGCGGCAGCAGGACGATCTCGTCCGGGGCCGCCTCCGCCGTCCGCCGGCAGACCTCCGCCGTGATGCGAAGGTCGGTGTCGATCGGCAGGTGGGGGCCGTGGTCCTCGAGCGTCGCGACCGGGACGAGGCAGACGCGCTCCTCGGCGGCGGCGCGGCGTACCTCCGGCCAGCTCAGGCGCTCGTAGAGAAGCGGGCTACCCCACACCGGCCGATCGTATCGCCCCCGGCCGCGCCGTCAGGCCGCGAGCGCCGCATCGAGCGTGATCTCCGGCACGCCCGCGAGCGCCTGCGAGACCGGGCAGCCGGCCTTGGCGGCCTCGGCGGCCTCCTGGAAAGCGCCCTCGTCGAGGCCGGGGACGCGCCCGCGGACCGTGAGCCTGATCGCGGTGATCCCCGTCCCCGGCTGGAACGTGACGTCCGCGCGCGTGTCGAGGCGCTCGGGCGCGTTGCCGCCCTCCGCTAGCTCGAGGGAGAGAGCCATCGAGAAACAGGCCGCGTGGGCGGCGGCGATCAGCTCCTCCGGGCTGGTCTGCCCGCCGGGCTCCTCCGCGCGGGCGGCCCAGCTGACGTCGAGCGGCCCGAAGGCTCTGGTCCCGACGCGCTCGATCCTCCCGCTCCCCTCCGTGAGGCTCCCTTGCCAGCTCACCTCGGCGTGACGATCGGTGGCCATGCGTCCTCCTCTGTCGCGGTGCGTCCGGCCGCGACTGTAGCGGGCGCTGCTACGCTTCAGGCACCAGGTCGGCAGTCCGTCGGCCGTGAGATGAGCTTCTCGTTCCTCCTTCGGGTGTTCGGGCCAGGCGAGTCTCGAACCGAAGAAGGAGTCGAACAACGTGTCTCAGCAGTCTTTTCGCGGCCTTGGCGTGTCGGCGCCCGTTGCCGACGCGCTCGCCGCCCGCTCGATCCTCGAGCCGTTCCAGATCCAGTCGCTCGTCCTGCCGGACGCGCTCGCCGGTCTCGACGTACTCGCGAAGTCGCCGACGGGGTCCGGCAAGACCCTGGCCTTCGCGGTGCCGATCGTCGAGCGCACGACGACCCAGGACGCGCGCCCGAGCGCGCTCGTGCTCGTCCCCACCCGCGAGCTCGCCGGGCAGGTGACCGAGGAGCTCGGCTCCATCGCACCGGTCAAGGGCCTCCGGGTCGCCGCGGTCTACGGCGGCATGCCGCTCCGCAAGCAGGCCGACAAGGCGCGCACAGCGCACGTCGTGGTCGCCACGCCGGGCCGTCTCGAGGACCTCGCGCAGCGCAGGCTGATCGACCTTTCGCAGATCAGGATCCTCGTCCTCGACGAAGCGGACCGCATGCTCGACATGGGCTTCAAGCCGCAGGTAGACCGCATCGTGCGCCGCGTGCCTCGGAACCGTCAGACGATGTTCTTCTCGGCGACGCTCGACGGCGAGGTCGGCGAGCTCGCGCGCGCCTACACGAGCGGTGCGTCCCGCTTCTCGGCGGAGGCCCCGGCCGGACGGACGGAAGGCGAGATCGAGCACCGGTTCGTCTCGGTGAGCACGGACAGCAAGGTGGAGACGCTCGTCGAGCACCTGCGGGCCGGCACCGGCCTCACGCTCGTCTTCGTGCGGACGAAGCGCGGCGCCGACCGGCTCGTCCAGCGGCTCGGCCGCCACGGCGTGAAGGCCGAGGCCATGCACGGCGACATGGCGCAGCGGGCCCGCCAGCGCGCGCTCGAGCGTTTCGAGAGCGGCAGGGTGCCCGTGCTCGTCGCCACCGACGTCGCCGCGCGCGGCCTCGACATCGACGACATCGAGCACGTGATCAACTTCGACCCGCCCGAGGAGGACAAGGGCTACCTCCATCGCACGGGCCGCACCGGCCGCGCCGGCAAGAGCGGGATCGCGGTCACGTTCGTCCTCCCCGACCAGCAGGCCGAGGCCAGCCGTGTCGCGAGCCGGCTCGGCCATCGCGAGCAGTTCGAGGAGGCGGGGATGCGCACCGCGCGCTCGAAGCTCGTCTACACGAGCCGCCGCGGGCGCCGCTCGAAGTGGTAGGCGCCGTTTCCTTGACCCTCGTGCGCCACCGGCCTACTCTCGGTCGGTGCGCGACCTCCGCCCTCTCGTGGCTCTGGTCGCCCTCGTTGCGCTCCTAGGCCTCACGGGAACGGCGCCCGCGCGCCCCAACATCGTCCTCGTCCTGACCGACGACCAGCGCTGGGACACCGTCTCGGCCATGCCGAACGTCACCAACCGGCTGGTCCGCCGCGGGGTCGACTTCCGGAACGCCTTCGCCTCCAACCCGCTCTGCTGCCCGAGCCGCGTCTCGATGCTCACCGGCCGCTACTCGCACTCGACCGGCGTCTTCTCGAACCGGCCGCCGCACGGCGGCTTCGCCTCGTTTCGCGACGGCGTGACGATCGCGACGCGGTTGCGCGCGGCGGGCTACCGAACCGCCTACATGGGGAAGTACCTGAACGGCTACGCGAACAACACGTACGTGCCGCCGGGCTGGGACCGCTGGCTCGCGTTCGCGAACGCCGGCTACTACGACTACAGGCTCAACGTCGACGGGCGGCTCGAGATGGGCCCGACGCTCCGCTCCCTCTACTCGACCGACCGGCTCGCTGCCGAGGCGGTTCGGTTCGTGCGCGGGTCCCGGTGGCCGTTCTTCCTCGTGCTCGCCCCCTATGCGCCCCACGAACCCGCCCAGCCCGCCCGCCGGCACGCCCGGGCTTTCAGCGCCCTCGTGCCCTGGCGCTCGCCCAGCTACCGCGAGCGCGACGTCTCGGACAAGCCGGCCTGGGTCCGTTCGCAGCCGCGGGCGCTCCGGTTCGGGCCCCAGGCCTTCCGCCGCCGGCAGCTGCAGTCGCTTCTCGCCGTCGACGAGATGGTCGGGCGCCTCGTCCGCGCCCTGCGTGAGCGGCGGCTGCTCCGGAACACGATCGTCGTCTTTACCTCGGACAACGGCTACCTCTGGGGAGAGCACCGCCTCTCCGCCAAGGCGAAGCCCTACGAGGAGTCGATCCGCGTGCCCCTCGTGGTGCGCTACGACGCGCTCACACGCGGGGGGCCGCGGTCCGTGGAGCGGCTCGTCGCCAACGTCGACCTCGCCCCGACCTTCGCCGCCGCGGCGAGGACCCGCCTGCCGGGTGCAGACGGGCGGAGCCTGTTGCCGTTCCTGGCGGGGCGCTCGCCGCGCTGGCGAGACGCGCTCCTGCTCGAGACGCTCCCCGCCCGCAACCAGGCGGTGCCGACCTGGTGCGCCGTGCGCACGCGGGAGCGCATTCTCGTCGCCTACGCGACGGGCGACCGCGAGCTCTACGACCTCACCCGGGATCCCTACGAGCTGCGCAGCCTCCACGACGACCCCGCCTGGAACGGGACCGAGAGGGCTCTGCGGGCGCGGCTCGGTCGACTCTGCAACCCGCCTCCGCCGGGTCTCAGGCGCTCGCTCCTCTGCACCCACGAGGGCGGGGCAGGGCCCGACGAGCTGGTCGGCTCCCGCGGTTACGACATCCTCTGCGGCCGCGCCGGACCCGACTCCGTCACCCCCGGCCCGGGACGGGACTGGGTCTATGCCGGCGGGGGGAGGGACGCGGTACGCGCCCGCGACGGGCGCCGGGACCACGTGAGCTGCGGCGCCGGACGCGACGTCGCCCGGGTCGACGCGCTCGACCTCGTCGACGCGACCTGCGAGATCGTCCGCCGGGCCTGACCCGCTTCCTCCCTTTCATGACAATCTCATCTGGCGCTAGTACCGTGATCGAACACGCAGCACGGGAAAGGAGGGGTCTGTGAAGAAGCGGCTCGCAATGCTCGCCACGGTCGTCGCGGCGCTCGGCGCTGCCTCCGGCGGAATCGCCATCGCCGCAGGCGACGACGACGCGACGCAGACTCCGATCACCGGGACCGACCTACAGAAGGCCAGTGCAGCCGCGCTCGCCCAGACCGGGGGCGGCCGGGTCACCGGCACCGAGGTCGGCGACGAAGAGAGCTACTACGAGGTCGAGGTGACGCTCGACGGCGGCGGCCAGGTCGACGTCCAGCTCGACAGGAGCTTCAACGTCGTCGGCTCCGACGCCGACCGCGACGGAGCGGGCGAGGACTAAATCGCCTCACACGGGGCGGACCGCCGCTTAACGCCCCCTTAACCGGGGTCAACGAGGACTTCACGGGCCGGCGGTTATAGGAAGGCCATGGACTCTCGCTCGTGGACACGCGGCGGAGCCTTCGTCCTCGCCGGGCTGCTGGGAGGCGGGGCGGCCGTCGGCATCGGCGCCGCGGTCGACTCCGACGACGCCGGCGCGACGACGATTCTCACCACCGCGACGACGTCCGCGTCCCAGTCCACCCGCTTCACGGCGGACGACGAATCCGGCACGTCCGTCCAGGAGATCTACGCGCGATCCGGCCCGGGCGTCGTGCAGGTGACCTCGGCGTCCGTGGACGGAAGCGACCCCTCCTTCGGCCCCCAGCCCGCCTCCAAGCTCGGCTCGGGCTTCGTCATCGACAAGTCCGGCCGCATCGTCACGAATTACCACGTGATCGACGGCGCGCAGCAGGTCGAGGTCAATTTCTCGGGCGACGACCGGGTCCCGGCGAGGGTGGTGGGGAGCGATCCTTCCACCGACCTCGCCGTCCTCGAGATCGACGCGCAGGCACGAGCCCTGACTCCCCTCCCCCTAGGGAACTCGGACGCCGTGCGTGTCGGGGACTCGGTCGTCGCTATCGGGAACCCCTTCGGCCTCGAGCGGACGGTGACCGCCGGGATCGTGAGCGCTCTCCAGCGCGAGCTCACGGCGCCGAACGGCTACACGATCGACAAGGTGATCCAGACCGACGCGCCCATCAACCAGGGGAACTCGGGCGGCCCGCTCCTGAGCGCCGAGGGCGAGGTCATCGGCGTCAACTCCCAGATCGAGAACTCCACAAACGGCGGCGGGAACGTCGGCATCGGCTTCGCCGTCCCGATCAACACGGTCAGGGAGGTCGTGTCGCAGATCCTCGAAAACGGTAGGGTCGAGCATGCGTACCTTGGCGTCCGCATGCAGGAGATCGACGAGAACCTGGCTCAGGCGTTCCGGCTGTCGGTGGATACCGGCATCCTGATCGTGGACGTCGTCGACGGAAGCCCCGCCGACGAGGCCGGCCTGCAGGGTGGCGACCAGCAGGTGATCGTGGGCGGGACGAGCTACGTGCTCGGCGGCGACATCGTGACGGCCGCGGACGGACAGTCCGTCGCCACTCCCGATGATCTGCGCCGGCTCATCATGGAGAAGGAGCCCGGTGAGGCCATGACGCTGGAGGTCCATCGTGGCGACCGTGGAGAATCCGAGAGAACCGTGAGTGTCACGCTCGGGCGCCAGCCCGCTGAACCTAGCGGCTAGCGCGCCCGCGGCCCCTCCCCCCAGGGGCTGACCGGTCGGAGGCCCGCTCTGCCTGCCCGGGCCTCCGACCACCTTCTTCTCCCGCGTCCCTAAACTCAGCGCTCCGTGGTGCCGCATCGCTTCGGTGAGTCGCAGCCCTTCTCGGTCGGGATCGAGGAGGAGCTCTTCGTCCTCGACGCCGAGACGCTCGCGCCGGCCCCCACCCCGCCCGGCGTGCTCGACGGAGAGCGCTTCAAGGCGGAGCTCTTCAGGTCGATGCTCGAGTTGAACACGCGCGTCTGCCGCGACGTCGGCGAGGCCGTCGCCGAGCTGGCGGAGCTCCGGCGCGAGGCGAGGCGACGGCTCCGCGGGCACGGGCTCGAGCTCGCGGCGGCCGCCACCTGGCCGACCGGGATCGCCGCCGAGCAGGAGATCGCGCCGAAGGAGCCGCTCCGGCGCTTCGCCGAGTACGCCGGCTCCTCGGCTCGCCGCCAGCTCTGCTCGGGCCTCCACGTCCACGTCGGCGTCGGCAGCCCCCGCGAGTGCATGGGTCGCATCGAGGCCGTGCTCCCGTGGCTCCCGCTCGTCCTCGCCGTCTCGGCCAACTCGCCCTACTTCGGCGGGGTGGAGACCGGGCTCGCCTCGGCCCGCGCCGAGTTGCTCGCGCTCTTGCCGCGGAGCGGCGCCCCGCCGGCGTTCACGGACTACGAGGCGTGGGCGCGCTTCGCGGAGTCGCTCGTCGAGCTCGGCCTCGCCGACGACCTCATGCGGCTCTGGTGGGACGCGCGGCCGCACCCGCGCTTCGGCACGCTGGAGATCCGCATGCCCGACCAGCCGACGCGGCTCGCGGCCACCGCGGCCGTCGCCGAGCTGTGCCACGCGCTCGTCGTCGGAGCCGACC
>JBOHAK010000314.1:0-6342 GCA_050697795.1 Gaiellaceae bacterium | reverse complement strand
TTGATCTGGGGCGGAGCGCCGGGGGAGTGGGGGGGCGAGCATCCGTACACGGTCGCGAGGGAGCTGGCCGTGGACGGTGTCTTCTTCAGCGGTTGGCGCGGGCACGACGAGCTCCCGCAGGCGCTTTCCTGTGCCGACGTCTTCGTCGCCCCTTCGGTCGACGAGCCCTTCGGGCAGGTGTTCCTCGAGGCGATGTCGTGCGGTCTCCCGGTGATCACGACCAGCACCGGTGGGCCCCTCTCCTTCGTCAACACGGTCGCCGGCAAGCCGAACGGCTGGCTCGTCGAGCCAGACGACGTCGATGCCCTTGCCGACGCGCTCGTCGAGGCGGTCAACGATGACGCCGCCAGGAAGGAACGCGCCGACCATGCCAGGCAGCAGATTCGCGGCGCGTTCTCCTGGCGAGCATTGGCAGGGCGCTTCGATGCCCTCTACACCGACGTGCTCGACCGCGCTTCCTAGCCGATCCAAAACTGCGCCCCGCGAGCCAGAGCCGCAATCGCCTTCTCTGCTCGTGGCGATCTACAGTCGCAGGACGACCTAGTCGCCGCCCGGCGACTTCCCACGTTGACCCTGTGTTGACCCGCAGGCCTATCGAGGTGAGGAGCGATTCATGCCGATTCCAGGGCACTTCCGCAGTGCGCCTGGGAGGATTCGAACCTCCGACCCGCGGATTAGAAGTCCGCCGCTCTGTCCACTGAGCTACAGGCGCGCGCACGCAACGTAGCACCGCCTCCCGCTACACTCGTTTGCGGGCGCGGTGGCGGTAGCTCAGCTGGTAGAGCCCCGGGTTGTGGTCCCGGTGGTCGTGGGTTCGAATCCCATCCGCCACCTCTCTTGGATGCTTCCGAGCTCTGTCGCGGAGGTCGCGGGTGGCTGCTACGCTGCGCGGCAGTTACCAACGAAGAGCGAGTCCGGTTCGCGCGTTGCGCCTTCCTTACCCGTTCGTGAGTACCAGTAAGGGAGGTGTTTTCTATGGCCAGCGGAACCGTGAAGTGGTTCAACGACAGCAAGGGGTACGGTTTCATCACCCCTGACGAGGGCACGAAGGATCTCTTCGTGCACCACTCGAACATCGCCGGCGAGGGGTTCAAGACTCTCGCCGAAGGCGCCCGCGTCGAGTACGAGGCGCGCGAGGGCGCCAAGGGCCCCGAGGCGACGAACGTCGCCCCGGTCGCCTAGCAGCGTCGTCTCCGGCCGTGGTCGCAGAGGCGGCCACGGCCGGGGCAACCCGAAACGAAAGGGGGCGTCATAGCCGAGAAGGAAGAGAAGCTCGAGATGGAGGGCGAGGTGGTCGAGGCCCTGCGCAACCGGATGTTCCGGATCCGCCTCGACAACGGCCACGAGACCCTCGGGTACACGGCCGGGAAGATGCGGCGGTACCGCATCAGGATCTTCCTCGGCGACCGCGTCAAGGTCGAGCTCTCCCCGTACGACCTCACGCGCGGCCGGATCGTCTACCGCTACCGGTAGCCGAGCCGGCGGCGGCCCGCGCCGCGCATCTGCAGGGCGCGGGCGACATCGGTCACCGACAGGAGCCCGACGAGCCTGCCCGCTTCGAGGACGAGGGCGCGGTTGACCTCGTGCTCCGCGACCTCGCCGGCGGCCAGGACGAGTTCGTCGTCTTGCCCCACCACCGGCACCTCGGCGCGCGGGATCATGCAGTCGCGCACGGTGCGGCGATCCCATTCGGCCCGCGGCACCTCGGCCACACGCCGGAACTGGAGGAGGCCGACCACCTCACCGTTCTCCGTCACCGGGTACGTCGTGTACGGACGCGACCATGCGATGCCGTCCATGAACTGCCCCAGCGTGATCTCCGCCGGCGCCGTCACCGGGTCGCGGGCCATGACGTCGCGGACGCGTAGGCCGCCGAGCGCCTCGCGCGCCGCGACGAAGCGGTCCTCCGCGCCCGCGGCCTGGAGGAGGAACCAGCCGACGAAGGCGAGCCAGATGCCGGTGACCGGGCTGGCGAAGACGAGCAGCGCCACTCCCGCGGCGACGAAGAGGTAGCCGAAGCCGCGGCCGATCCCGGCCGCGAGGCGCGTCGCCGACGCGAACTCACCGCGGGCGTACCAGAGGATGGAGCGCAGGATGCGGCCGCCGTCGAGCGGCAGCGCGGGGAGGAGGTTGAAGACGAGCAGCGCGATGTTGATCGAGCCGAGCCAGAAGACGACGCCGTCGACGGTCGCGGGCAGGCCGAGCAGCATCGGGACGCCGAGGAAGAGGAGGCCGAGGACGAGGGAGACGAGCGGCCCGGCGATCGCGATGCGGAACTCCGCGCCCGCGCTCGGGAACATGCCCCTGAACTTGGCCACGCCGCCGAAGAGCCAGAGCGTGATCCCCTCGATCTCCATCCCGTCGCGGCGCGCCTGGAGCGCATGGCCGTACTCGTGGAGGAGGAGCGAGGTGAAGAAGAGGAGCGCGGCGACGATCGCCATCGCGACGTAGGCGCCGTCCGCGAGCCCCGGGTTCGTGGACGGGAAGATGCTGACGGCGAGCGTCCACGCGATCAGCGCGAAGACGATCAGCCAGCTCCAGTTGACGCCGACGCTGATGCCGGCGATGCGGCCGATCGTGAAGCTGTCGCGCACTAGTGTCTCTTCAGATGATGGTGCTGGCGTTCATCGTCTGGAGCGGCACTCCAGTCAGGGGCGCTTCCGGACGCGCTCGGCGACGCGCTTGGCCACGACCGGGCCCTGCTCCCGCACCGTCTTGGCGATGACGGGGCCGTGCTTGCGCGCCGTCGTCTGCGCCGCCGCCATGAGCTTGCGCCGCTGCTCGGGCGGGATGCGCTTCCAGCTCCGCTGGGCCTTCAGCGCCAGGAGCGCGAACTTCCACGCCATGTGCTACGCCGCCGAGAAGCGCTCCGCGACCTTGCCCCAGGCAACCGTGTTCCACCACGCGTCGATGTAGTCCGGGCGCCGGTTCTGGTAGCGGAGGTAGTAGGCATGCTCCCAGACGTCCACGCCGACGAGTGGCGTCTTGCCCTGGGAGACTGGATTGTCCTGGTTCGGCGTCGAGACGACCGCGAGCCCCCCGCCGTCGGAGACGAGCCACGCCCAGCCGGAGCCGAACTGGTTGACGCCCGCGTCCTTGAGCTTCGCCTGGAAGTCGGCGAAGGAGCCGAACGCCTCGTCGATCGCGGCGGCCACGTCGCCGTCGGGCGCGCCGCCGCCGTCCGGGCCCATGCTCTCCCAGAAGAGCGTGTGGTTCAGGTGGCCGCCGCCGTTGTTGCGGACGGCCGTGCGCTTGTCCTCCGGGATGCGGTCGAGGCTCCTGAGGACGTCCTCGACCGGCGCGTCAGCCCACTCGGTCCCCTCGAGCGCGGCGTTGACCTTGTCCACGTAGGCCTGGTGGTGCTTGTCGTGGTGGATCCGCATCGTCTGCTCGTCGATGTGGGGCTCGAGCGCGGCGTAGTCGTAGGGGAGAGCTGGAACCTCGTACGGCATGGTCGCTCCTTCGTCGGCTGACGAGGAGGAGACTACCGGCCGAAAGAGACCTCTTGTCCGCGGGCCCGCAAACGTGGTATGAGAGCGCCTCGGGAAAAAACGCGACCCGGAGACTCGGCTTCTGCGGCCCAAGCCTGAGTCTCCGGGCCAGCTCTCGCGATATGCCAAGCATCACTCGGGATCGGGTTTCCCGAGGGCGAGATCGATTTGACTATAACGGGCCTTATGGGGAAGTCAAGGGGGATTGTCAA
The DNA here is from genome assembly GCA_050697795.1 of Gaiellaceae bacterium. GTDB lineage: Bacteria > Actinomycetota > Thermoleophilia > Gaiellales > Gaiellaceae > JAIBJN01. Next base: position 2,639 of record JBOHAK010000314.1, on the reverse strand, counting down.
GTAGACGAAAGACTCGTATGCTTGACCCGACAGTGACGACCCAGGAAACGGTCACGGCACCCGAAGCGCCGGCCACGCTTGGCCAGCGCCTCCGCCAGGCGAGAGTCGCCGCGGGGCTCACCCAGTCGGCGCTGGCGGAGAGCCGCTTCTCGAAGCAGTACGTGAGCCAGATCGAGCGGGACCGGCTCCGCCCGGGTGACGAGACGCTGCGCTGGCTCGCCGACCGCGTCGGAGTCGACCCGCAGTATCTCGCCACCGGGGTCGACGCGCGGGAGCGCGAGCGGCTCGAGAGCCTCGTCGTCCGCGGCGAGGCCGCGCTCGAGGCCCACGACTACGCCGAGGCGATCTCGCTCCTCGGCGGAGTGGCCGATGCTCTGCCGCCGGAGTCGCCCGGCGACCTCCTGCTCCGCGCCCTCCTCGCGGAGGCGTGGGCCCGGATGTACATCGGCGAGATGCGCCAGGCGTTCCCGCTCCTCTCGCGCGCGCGTGTGATCTCCGAGAACCCGTCGTTCTCGGACGTCGATCGCGCGGAGGTGCTGTTTCGCCTCGGCTGCTGCCGCTACCGGATGACCTCCGTGACCACGGCGATGTCCCTCTTCACCGAGGCCCTCGAGCTCGCGGAGCGCTCCGGCATCCCGTGCGACCGGCTGCGCTCGCGCATCTTTGGCTGGCGCTCCCGCTGCTATCGCAGGCAGCGCGACTGGGAGGCCGCGCGGGAGGACGTCGAGCGCGCGCTCGAGCTCGCGGGAGCGCTCGGCGACCGGCGCGCGACGGCGGATGCCTACTTCCTGGGAGCCCTCGTCGCCGAGCGGCGGGGGCAGTGGCTGGCGGCCCGCAACTACGCGGAGCAGGCGAAGCGCCTCTACGAGGAGATCGAGGACCGCGCCAACACCGGCAAGCTTCTGACGACGCTCGGGGGCCTGACGTTCCTGCTCGGGAACGCCGACGAGTCCGTCCCCTTCTTCAAGCGGGCCTTCGCGGTCGCGCTCGAGGTGGGGAGCGACGCCGACGCGGCGCAGGCCGTGTCGTCGCTCGCCCAGGTGCACCTCCGCACCGGCGAGGTCGGGCTCGCCGAGGAGCAGGCGCGCCATGCGCTCGAGCTCCTCGCCGGTCGCGTGGACTTCATCGACGAGATCGGAAACGCCCAGCTTGTCCTCGGCCGTTCCCTGCTCGAACAGGGACGCCTTGAAGAAGCCGAAGAGAAGTTCCGGGCGGCCGAGGAGAGCTTCGAGCAGCTCTCGTCCGCAAGCCACAAGGCTGCGGCGTGGACCGCACAGGCCGAGCTCGCGGTCGAGCGAGGCGAGAAGGAGGCTGCGATCCAGCTCTACCAGCGCGCCGTCGAGGCGCTCCAGGACTTCCGCTTCTAGGAGAGGAGGTGAGCTAACACGTGAGCCGGGCATCCCTTCAGATCTTTGTCGTCACCGTCGCATTGCTCGTCGCGAGCATGATCGGCATCGGGTTCCCCGACGGGCCGTAGGCCTGTCGTCGCCGGAAGAGCACGAAAGTCCGGCCGGCTTCGGCCGGCAGGGCAGAGTTTGAGGCGTCCACCTGCTCGTCGGAGGTTGTCGGCCCCTGCCCGGACAGCGGCTTTGGAGGCGGCGACGCCGCTAGGCGCCGCGCCCGTCGAGCCGGATCGTCCACCGGTCGACCGTGTCGACCAGCAGATGCGTCCCGCTCCACGGGTCGCGCGCGAGCGTGGCGCGGACGGCGTCCTCCGACTCGGCGTCCACGACGAGCACTACGCGGTGCTCGTCGGCGAGGGGTCCGCCCAGGACGACGAAGCCCGCCTCCACGAGCCCGTCCATGAAGGATGCGTGCGCGGGCCAGTCGAACTGCTCCTCCATCGGCCGCGACGGGTCGTAATGCGGTCCGGAGCGGCGCTGGACGACGAAGAACATCGCCGCGTTCACGCTGCTCCGTCCTCCATCCGGGTGAAGTCCATGATCCAGTTCGTCTCCCAGGTCTCGCCGCCGTCGTCCGAGAACGCCTGCTCCCAGCGCGGCGTGCGCGTCGTCACGCCCGACCAGACGAAGCGGACGAGGATCGGCCGCCCCTCGAGCGCGTCCGTGCCCTCGAAGATCCCGACGTCGCCCGAGAACGAGCCCACGACCGGCGGGTCGAGGGCGCCGGGCCGGCGGCTGTCGGCCCAGTAGATCGACCACAGCTGCGTCTTCGGGTCGAAGAACCGGAAGGACATGCCGATGAACCCGCCGTCGTGGTCGGTGCGGAACTCGTCCTCGTTCCCGAGCCCGTCCAGCAGCGGGCGGGCAGCGCTCGTTGCCTCGAACTCGACCCAGTCCCTCGAGCCCTGGAGCCGTCCCCGCAGGTACCGGTTGCGGACCCGCCAGCGGCCCAGCCAGAAATCGAAGTCCCGCGCCCCTTGCTCCCGGTGCAGCGCGACGTTCATGTCAGCCCCGACGTTCATGTCAGCCTCCTCGGTTGGGACGCGAACGCTAGCCGTGAAATAGGTCGCTTTCCGCCCTCTATCTGTGCTTGACTGCGCGCGGGGCGGCTCCCACCGGCCGCCTCCTTGCGCTCCTCGAGACCCTGCAGTCCCAGCCGGTCGCGACCGGGAGCGAGCTGGCCGGCCGGCTCGGCGTCGATCCCCGCACGCTCCGACGGTACGTCGCCGCCCTCCA
>JBOHAK010000313.1:0-4578 GCA_050697795.1 Gaiellaceae bacterium | reverse complement strand
GTCTCAGGCCCGAAGAGCATCACGACCGCCCCGGCGACCATGACGAGCGCGACGAAGGTCAGCGACCACACCGTGTCCCCGCTCCAGTCGATCAGCGCCCCGAAGAGGTACGGCGCCCCGATGGCGGCGCCCTTGCCGACGCCCTCGACCATCCCGAACGCGCTCGCGCGGAGCCGCGTGGGGAAGAGCTCGGACGTGTACGGATAGACGGCGCCCCAGGCACCCAGGTTGAAGAAGCCGACGAAGAAGAGGGCGGCGACGTACTGCGGCGCCGAGTCGGAGACCGCGAAGGCGTACGCGGACACGCCCCCGAGGGCCAGGAAAGCCGCGAGGGTCGGCTTGCGCCCCACCCGCTCGACGAGCCAGATCGCTGCCGCGTAGCCCGGAAACTGCGACACGGCCGAGAGCGCGAGCAGGAGGTAGACGTCGATCGTGAACCGCTCCTCGGCCTGCAAGACGAACGGCAGCCAGAGGAAGAGCCCGTAGTAGGAGATGTTGAGCGCGATCCAGACGAGCGCGATCAGCGCCGAGGTGCGGCGGAACCTGTCCGAGACGAGCTCGAGCGCCGAGGAGCGCGGCTGGGGCTCCGCGGCGAGCGTCTCCGGATCGACATGGCGCCCGGTGATCCTGTCGAGGACGCCGGCGGCCTCCTCCGTGCGGCCGCGCCGCGCCAGCCAGTACGGGCTCTCGGGCAGCGCGAGCCGCGCGGCGAACGCGAGGAACGCCGGGAAAGCAGCCGCGAGGAAGAGGTAGCGCCAGGCCCAGTCGCCGCCCACCTGCTCGAGGAAGAGCCAGGAGAGCCCCGTGGCCGCCAGCAGGCCGACCGGCCAGAAGAAGTCGAGGAGAACGAGATAGCGGCCTCGCTTCTGCGGCGGCAGGTACTCGGCCAGCATGGACGGGTCGACGACGAGCATGCCGCCGAGCCCGATGCCCGCGAGGAACCGGAACGCGGACAGCGAGCCCGGTCCCCAGGAGAGCGCCGTCAGCGCGGTGAAGACCGCATACCAGAGGATCGACGCCTGGAAGATGCGCTTGCGGCCGATCCGGTCGGCCAGCCGGCCGAGGACGACGCTCCCGAGCAGCGAGCCGCCGAGCGCCGAGGCCGCGATCCACCCCGCGTAGCTGCCGGACAGGCTCCAGATCTCCGTGAAGAGGGGGACCGTGAAGCCGACGAGGAGGATCTCCATCGCCACGAACGTCCACGCTGCGCCCGTAACGAGGACGGCGTTGCGGTGGAAGCGGGTGAAGCCGCTCTCGCGCAGCACCGCCTCGACGCCCAGGCGGCGCGGGGCGAGCGTGGTTGCTTCGACAGTCATCCTGATCTGCTTGGTTTGCGACTTAGAGGCGAAAACTGGGCCGCAGTCTACCAGGAACTGGGAGGCCGATGCACCGCCTCAGGGCCGCTGGGGGACCGGCGCGGGCACGAAGGCTTCCTTGACCCGGCGCCAGGCGCGCGCGGTGAGACCGTCCTCGACCGGGACGAGCCCACCCAGCTCGAGACGCGCCAGGCAGACGTCTCCCTCCCAGCGGCGGGCGACAAAGCCGAAGTCGGCGAGGAAGTCGGCCGGGAAGACCGTCCGGTGGACGAGGAAGCGCTCCGAGCTGGACGTCCCCTCTGCATAGCGGTAGCCGAACGTCTCGATCGCCTTCACCCCGCGGTCGCGCGCCTCGCCGATGGCGGCCAGGAACAGGCTCTGGAGCACCCACGGCGTGGCGAGGTCGACGAGGTAGGCGCACGTGACCAGCACGGCGTCGGCCGACGGCGGCCCGGCCGGAAGCTCGAAGGCGCGCGGGAAGTAGCTCGCCGGCCCGTACTGCACGAAGCCGTGCAGACGGTCGCCGTCGCCCTGGTAGATCGCCCCCCACGGCCCCCACTCCTCCTCGACCCGCTCCGCCCAGCGGGGCTTCGCCGCGGTCCGGCCGGTCCGGGACTGCCAGAAGACGCAGCCCACGCAGACATCCGGAGCGTCCCCGATCGTGGCGCCGGTGACGGGCTCGAGGCGGTAGGCCATTCCGCGCCGAGTCTACTGCCGCGACCGCAGCGTCAGGATGGCCGCCTCGGGGCGGGCGAGGAGCCGCAGCGGGACGAAGCTCGTGCCCAGCCCGCGCGAGACGTTGAGCGTCCCGATGGGCAGCTCGTGGAGCCCCTCCCAGATCGGTGCGCGCAGATGCTCGAGGCGGAGCTTCCCGCGCGGGGTCGGCAGGCAGATCTGCCCTCCGTGCAGGTGGCCGGCGAGGATCACGTGGAAGTCGCCGGGCGCGAGGCTCCAGATTGCGTCGGGGTAGTGGACGAGGAGGATGCGGAGGTCCGCAGCCGGGTCGGAGAGGGGTGCGACTGGATCGCGGATGCGCCGCGGGTCGGCGCCCGCGACCTGCACGGTGCGGCCTCGCGCCTCGAAGCTAGCGGAGCCGTGCTCCAGCAGGCAGGCGCCGTCGTCCCTGAGGCCCGAGAGGTCGGACGGTCGGCTGAAGGGGTCGCGCGTCTCCGCGACGTCGTGGTTCCCCATGATCGCGTAGGTGCCGTGCCGCGCGTTCAGGCGCGCGAGCGCCTTCCGCAGCATGCGTTCGCCACGCCGGCGGCTGACGAGGTCACCTGTGATCGCCACCATGTCGAGCTCGCGGCCGGCCGCCAAGTCGACCGCCTTGCGCAGCGTGCGCCCGTTGAAGGAGATCGTGCCGAGGTGGAAGTCCGACAGGTGCAGGATCGCGAAGCCGTCGAGCTCCGCGGGCAGGCCGTCGACCGGGACGTCGAGCTCGCGGAACTCGACCCACTGGGCCTCGAAGAGCATCCAGCCGAGACCCGCCGCGGCGACCGCGGCCACGGCGACGAGGACGACGAGCATCTAGCGCTGCTCGCGAGCGCGGGCGATGTCCGTCCGGAGGCGCTCCCGCGCCTGGTCGAGCTCGCGCCGCAGGCGCTCGGCCCGCTCGTGCGAGCCGCCGTTCCGGGAGGGGTCGGTCAGGGACGCGCGCCGAGCCGCGTAGAGGGCGGCGGCCGCGCCTGCAGCCGCGAGCGCGGCGACGATCAGGCGCCTGGCCATGGGCTCGATTCTAGTGCGGCGAATCTCCCTGCAAGTTTTCTCGCGGACCGGCGTCTGTGGAGATGGAGGGGCATTACCGGCCCGGTTCTTTCCGAGGAGAGCCGGGCCGGTCCCTTCTCCGGATCGGTCCCGCGAACCTGCCCTACGGCGCTTCGAGCTTCTCCAGCATCGGCTCCACGGTGACCACGTGGCGCTTGAACTTCAGCTCCGAATCCTCGAGGCCGGCGGCGACGCCGACGAGCTGTGAGAGGTGCAGGATCGGCATCGCGAAGCGCTGCCCCGTCTGGGCCTCGAGCTTCGACTGCCAGGCGTCGAGGGAGAGGTGGCAGAGCGGGCAGGGCGTCACCATCGCGTCCGCCCCCGCCTCGATCGACTGCTGGATCGGCTGGATGAGCTCACCGAGCGCGGTCTCCTCGCGGGCCTGGATGATCGGGAAGCCACAGCACTTGATCTTCGCCGGGTAGTCGATCGGCTCGCCGCCGCAGGCGGTGATGATGGCCTCGAGGGAGTGCGGCCGGTCGGGGTCCTCGAAGCCGAGGAGCTTCGACGGGCGCAGGATCTGGCAGCCGTAGAAGGGCGCCACCTTCAGCCCCTTGAGGCCCTTGTGGGCCACCTGCTTAAGCCTGTCGTAGCCGTCGCCCTCGGCGATCAGCCAAAGCAGGTGCTTCACGTCGACCGTGCCGCTGTAGGGCGGGGCGCCGACCTTCTCGAGGTTCTCGCTCACGCGCACGCGGAGCGCGTCGTCGCCCTGGAGCTGGAAGTTCGCCTGCCGCAGGTTGAGCGTGCAGACGTTGCAGATCGTCATCAGCGTGTCGCAGCCGGTCGCCTCCGCGTAGGCGAGGATGCGCGCGTTCAAGTGCAGGTAGTAGTCGGGCTCGGCCTCGTGGATGTCCCCGGCGCCGCAGCACGTCACCGACTCGAGCTCCTCGAGCTCGATCCCCAGCTTCGGCGCGAGCGCCTGCGTGGAGCTGTCGAGCTCCTTCGCGGAGAGCGAGGCGAGACAGCCCTTGTAGTAGGCGACCTTCATGGGCACTAACCCTCCGGGGGCGGCGTCGGCTCGCCCGGCGTGATCTCCGGCGCGTCGCGCCGCGCGCCGCCCTCGTCCGTGTGCTCGATGCGCGCGAGCGCGCGCTCGCCCTGCACGATCCCCGCCGCGCCGTCACGGCCCTGCGCCCCCACCAGCTCGTGGAGCGCGCGGGCCTCCTGCACGTCTTTCGCAACGTGCGGTGGGAAGGGAAGCGGCACCTTCCCGTGCTTGAAGAGGTTCAGGGCGAACTTCGTCTCCTTGATCGCCGAGACGACACCCTGCGTCTTCGGCACGAGCTCTGTCTCGCGCAGCCAGCCGGTCGTCTTCGCGGAGTGGACGAACCACTTGGCGTGCTTCGCGCCCATGTCGCGGTCGATGCCCACCCTGATCGACTCGGCGCCGAGCTTGGCGATCGCGTCGCGCGGGTCGACGCCCTTGGGGCAGCGCTCGTTGCAGAAGTAGCACCGCGTGCAGTCCCAGATGCCGTGCTCGTCGTTGTAGCTCTCGAGC
>JBOHAK010000312.1:0-2288 GCA_050697795.1 Gaiellaceae bacterium | reverse complement strand
GCCTGAGGCGCCGCCGCGCGCCGGCTCCGCCGCCCGGCGCGGCGGCCGCGGTGACCGACTCCAGCCGCTGACCGGCTGGATCGGGTAGAACCGCCCTTCGTGGACCAGCGCGAGACCCCGCTCGCCGACGCGGCCGCCGCGTTCCTCGCCGACTCCGGCATCACGCCTTTCACGACGCCCGGCCACAAGCGGGCGCCTCACCTCGCGGACGGCGTTCTCCGGCACGACCTCCCGCTCTCCTCGGGCGCCGACGACCTCCACCTGCGCTCCGACGTGCTCGGGAAGGCCGAGCGGCTCGCCGCCGACCTCTGGGGAGCCGACGCCTGTCGGTTCTGCGTCAACGGCTCGACGCAGGGGAACCAGGCGCTCGCCCTCGCGCTCGGCCGCCCCGGCGACCGCGTCGTCGTCTCGCGGAGCCTGCACAAGTCGGTGCTCGCGGGCCTCGTTCTCTCCGGGCTCGACCCCGTCTGGGTGCGCCCCGACGTCGACCGGGCGACCGGGCTGCCGCTCGCGCTTCCCACGGAGCGGGTCGTCGAGGCGCTTCGCACGGCGCCCGACGCCTGCGGCGCGCTGCTGGTCGAGCCGAGCTTCGTCGGCGTCCTGTCCGACCTCGCGGCGATCGCCGGGGACTGCCACGCGGCCGGCGTGCCGCTCGTCGTCGACCAGGCCTGGGGCGCACACCTCGGCTTCCACCCGGAGCTGCCGCCGCACGCGATCGCGCTAGGTGCCGACGCGTTCGTCGCCTCGGCCCACAAGACGCTGCCCGCCTTCACGCAGGGCGCCTACCTGCTCGCGCGCGGGGGCCGGCTCGACCTGACGCGGCTGGACGAAGCTTTCGAGCTCCTGCACACGACGAGCCCCTCCGCGGCGATCATGGCGAGCCTCGACCGGGCGCGGCAGCTCCTCGCCGTGCGCGGGGAGGAGCTCCTCGGCGAGACATTGCGCCTGGCCGCGCTCGCCCGCGAGCGGCTCGCGGGGGTCGAGGGCCTGGCCGTTGTCGCCTCGGACGACCCCACGAAGCTCGCCCTCGCGCTCCCCGGCACGGGCGCGGACGGGCTCCAGGTGGAGGCCGACCTCTTCGCCGAGGGCATCCGGCTCGAGCTCGCCAATCGCGATCTGCTCGTCCCCCTCCTGACCGTCGGGGACACCGAGGAGGGCGTCGAGCGGCTCGTCGACGCGCTCGTCCGCTCCCTCGAGCGGCGCCGGGGCGACCCGCGTCCGCCCGGCGGCGCGAGCGCCGTCTGGGGCGTCGGCCCCGAGGCCGCCATGACGCCGAGGGAGGCCTTCTTCGCTCCCCGCGAGACGGTCGCCGCCGAGGACGCGGGCGGCCGGATTGCCGCCGAGACGGTCGCGCCCTACCCGCCCGGGATCCCGGCCATCGCGCCCGGCGAGGTGGTCTCGCGGGAGCTCGTCGACGCCCTCCGCGAGGCCGCGGCAACCGGCACGCGCCTGGCGTACTGCGCCGACCCGGCGCTCGCCACGCTCCAGGTGATCCCGCGACAGGTAGACGGACAGAACAACCTGCTATAAAGAGGCTTAGATTTTCTGAGCCAGCCAAACCTGCGAGGACCGGAGGAATCCCACATGGCACGAACCATCGGCATCGATCTCGGCACGACGAACTCGTGCGTCGCCGTGCTCGAGGGCGGCGAGCCGACCGTCATCCCGAACGCCGAGGGCGGGCGCACGACGCCGTCCGTCGTCGCGTTTGCGAAGGACGGCCAGCGGCTCGTCGGCGCGCCCGCGAAGCGCCAGTCCGTCACGAACCCGGAGAACACCGTCTTCTCCATCAAGCGCTTCATGGGCCGGAAGTACTCGGAGGTCTCCGAGGAGATGAAGATCGTCCCGTACGAGGTCGTCTCGGGCCCGAACGGCGACGCGCGCGTGAAGGCCGGCGACAAGGAGTACGCGCCGCCGGAGATCTCCGCGATGATCCTCCAGAAGCTGAAGGCGGACGCGGAGGCCTACCTCGGCGAGACGATCACCGACGCGGTCGTCACCGTCCCCGCCTACTTCAACAACGCCCAGCGCGAGGCGACGAAGGACGCGGGCAAGATCGCGGGCCTCAACGTTCTGCGGATCATCAACGAGCCGACGGCGGCTTCGCTCGCCTACGGGCTCGACAAGGAGTCCGACCAGACGATCCTCGTCTTCGACCTCGGCGGCGGCACGTTCGACGTGTCCGTGCTCGAGCTCGGCGAGGGCGTCTTCGAGGTGAAGGCCACGAACGGCGACAACCACCTGGGCGGCGACAACTTCGACAAGGCGGTCGTCGACTGGATGGTCGC
>JBOHAK010000311.1:0-2576 GCA_050697795.1 Gaiellaceae bacterium | reverse complement strand
GAGGGAACCTCCCGGTTCCCTCACACGCCCTCCACACGCTCACGGGCCCGGGGCGGGCCCATGAGCGCGCGCCAGGTCGCGCTCGGCGTCGTCCGCCGGGTCTTCGACGAGGACGCCTACGCCGACCGCGCCTTCCGGGCCGCGGCCGAGCGGCTCGACTCGCGCGACCGGGCCTTTGCCATGCAGCTCGCGTACGGCACCGTGCAGCGGGTACGCACGCTGGACGCCGCCGTGGAGGCGCTCGGCCGCAGGCCCGTCCGCAAGCTCGATCCCCCGGTTCGGGCGGCCCTGCGCACGGGCGCGTACCAGCTCGCCTACATGGACGGCGTCCCCGCCCACGCCGCCGTGGACGAGACGGTCGAGCTCGTGCGCGCCTCGGGGCTCGAGCGGGCGGTGGGGTTCACGAACGCCGTCATGCGCCGGCTGGCGGAGGGGCTGCCCGGCTTCCTCGCGCGCCTGCACGAGGAGACGCCGCAGGCCGCGGCGCTCCTCCACTCCTACCCCGACTGGGTGGCGGAGACATGGTGGCGCGAGCTCGGCCCCGACGACGCGCGCGCGCTCATGCGCGCGCAGAACGAGCCGCCCGAGACGGCGGTCAGGACGCCCGACGGGCCGCACGTCGTGGACGCCGTGCCGCCCGAGTGGCTCGAGAGCGGCTACGCGTGGCCGCAGAGCCGCGGCTCGCAGCTCGCCGGGGCCGCCGTCGGCGTGCGGGCGGGGGAGCGCGTGCTCGACCTCTGCGCCGCGCCCGGCGGGAAGGCGACGCAGCTCGCGGCGGCGGGCGCGGAGGTCGTCGCGGTCGAGAAACACCCCGGCCGGGCTCGCGAGCTCGAGCAGAATGCCCGCCGCCTCCGTGCGGAGCGGCTCATCGTCGTGAACGCGGACGCGCTCGCGCTTCCGGACGGCCTCGGGACGTTCGACCGCGCGCTCGTCGACGCGCCCTGCTCCGGGCTCGGCGTCCTCAACTCGCGCCCCGACCTCCGCTGGCGCGCCGAGCCGCTCCCGGAGCTGCAACTCGCGCTGCTGCGCGCCGCGGTTCAGCGGGTGCGCCCCGGCGGCACGGTGGCGTACTCCGTCTGCACGATCGCGGCGGCCGAGAACGAGCGCGTCATCGACGCCCTCGGACTCCCGGTGGACGACCTCGGCGCGCTCGGGCCCGAGTTCCGGCACCCGCGCCGCCCCGAGTTCCTGCTCACTCTGCCCCACGTACACGGCACGTCGGGGTTCTTCGTCGCCCGCCTGCGGACGTAGGATCGCCACATGGCCTGGCGCGACTGGCTGCGCACCGTGGAGATCGAGCCGTCGCTCTACGCGGCCGACTTCACGCACCTCGGCGAGCAGGTGCGCCACCTCCTGAACGCAGGGGCCCGCGTCTTCCACTTCGATGTCGGCGACGGCCACTTCGTCGAGCCCGTGACGATCGGGCCCGTCGTCATGCAGGCCGTGGCGCCGTTGATCCACGCGGAGGGAGGCGTGCTCGACGTCCACCTGATGGTGTCCAACCCGGAGCACCACTTCCCCCAGGTGGCGAAGGCCGGCGGCGACAGCGTCACGTTCCACGTCGAGGCGACCGAGGAGCCGTGGAACGCCATCAACCTCGCGCGCTCCCAGGGGCTGGAGGTCGGCGTGGCGTTCAAACCGGAGACCTCGGTCGACGAGGCCGTGGGCGCCTCGCTCGGCGCCGACCTCGTGCTCTGCATGAGCATCCACCCCGGCTATTCGGGGCAGGAGTTCATGCCGGAGGCGCTCGACCGCCTGCGCGACCTCCGCGACCAGCTCCACGAGCGCGTCGTCGTCCAGGTGGACGGCGGCATCACGCAGGACAACGTGCGCGCGGCGCACGACGCGGGGGCGGAGGCGATCGTGGCCGGGTCGGCGATCTTCGGGCGGGAGGATCTGAACCGGGCGTACCTCCGGCTCGTCCGCGAGCTGGCGCCCGGTGACTGACGCGGAGCCGCTCCTGCGGGCGCTCGAGCTGGCGGAGCGCGGCCGCGGGACGACGGCGCCCAACCCGGTGGTCGGCGCGGTGCTCGTGCGGGACGGGGAGGTGGTGGGCGAGGGCTGGCACGAGCGGCCGGGCGGGCCGCACGCCGAGATCGTCGCCCTCGAAGCTGCGGGTGAGCGCGCCCGCGGCGCCACGCTCTACGTGACGCTGGAGCCGTGCGCGCACCACGGGCGGACGCCGCCCTGCGTCGACGCCGTGGCGGCGGCGGGGGTCGCCCGGGTCGTCGCGGCAGTCGGCGACCCGGACCCGCGGACGGACGGTGCCGGCTTCGAGCGGCTGCGGGCGGCCGGGATCGAGGTGGAGCTCGCCGACGCCGAGCTCGAGTGGCGTGCGCGGGTGCAGAACGAAGGGTTCCGGACGTGGGCGGCGCTCGGCCGGCCGTTCGTCGTCTGCAAGCTGGCGGTGACGCTCGACGGGCGCGTGACGGTTCCCGGCTCGCGCTGGGTGAGCGGGGAGGAGAGCCGCCGGCGCGTCCACGAGCTGCGCGCGCGGATGGACGCGGTCGCGGTCGGCCTCGGGACGGTGCGGGCCGACGCGCCCGCGCTGACGGCCCGGAACGTCGGCGCGGAGC
>JBOHAK010000310.1:0-16636 GCA_050697795.1 Gaiellaceae bacterium | reverse complement strand
CGCGGAGATCTGGCAGGCGGCCGACAAGATCGTGTACTCGACGACGCTGGAGACGGTCGCCAGCGCCAGGACGCGGATCGAGCGCGATTTCGACCCTGAAGCGGTCCGGCAGCTGAAAGCGCCGGCGGGACGCGACCTCCTCGTGGGCGGTCCCGACCTCGCCGCCCAGGCGATCTGGGCCGGGTTGGTCGACGAGTTCCACCTGCTCGTCGCGCCCGTCGTCGTGGGAGGCGGCAAGCAGTCCCTCCCCGACCGTCTCCGCGTGAAGCTCGAACTGCTGGACGAACGCTGTTTCGGCAGCGGGGTGGTCTACCTCCACTACCGCACCGGGACGTGAGGACGGCGATGCTGCCCGGACGTCGAGTCCGGGCCGACGGCGCGCGCGTACGGCCGCTTCCAGGCTGCGATGCTCAGCGCCAGGGCGAGGGCGAGGAGCACGGCGGGCACGACCAGGAGCGTGAACCGCCACGGCGTGCTCGCCTCGGCGATGACGGCGACCGCGACCATCAGCGTGAGGAAGCCGAGCGCGGCGGCGGCGAGCGCTCCGAACAACCGGAGCCGGTCCCGAGGTCCCGCGACGTCTCCGGTCGGCTGCGGCGTGACGAGCGCGGGCGGCAGCTCCGTCACGCGCTGCGCCTCGGCGGGCTCGTTCTCGACGCCCCGGGTCGGGTCGAGCTCGACCGCCTCGTCGAGGCTGCGCACGTGAATGGTGAGCTCGTCGTGGTCGACCCGCTCGACCGCGGACCACGGGATGGCCACGAGGTGACGTCTGAGCGCGAAGCCGGAGGGTGCCGCGGCGAGGTAGAGGTCGTCGCCGCGCTCGAGCAGCGCCGTCACCTTCCAGGACTCGGCGCCCGGTCCGGTCAGCTGGTACTGCTCGACCCCGACGTCGGGGGCTCCCGCGGGCGGCAGCTGGTAGCTCCAAGTCTTGCGCTCCATCGCTCGTGCGTACCCGCTGGGCCGACTCCGCTCACCACCGGTCGCACTTTGCGATTTGAAGCGACCGCGCCTATCCTGGACGGTGCGGGCGCGATGCAGCCGCAGCGTCGCGCAGCGCAGGAGGCGGCGCGGCCCTCGGGCCGCGTCCCTCCCCGGTAGGCGGGCCTCCCTTGGCCAAGAGGGTACGGCCCGCTTACCCCTTTCCGGTGTAGCCCGCAGCGGGCGGCTCGGCCTCACTGAGACTCTGCGGCTGCCTCTCGCTTGGCCGGGGGGCGGCCGCGGCTCAGTGCAGGACCGTCCTGCACTCGAGCGCCGCAGGTAGCCTCGCGCGAGGGATCGTGACGAACGCCGCGACGGCCGATGGAGAGGCCATGCGACTCCGCGTCCTCGTCCTCGGGCTCGGGTTCTTCGTCACGGCAGTGGCCGTCGCCGTCGCCCCGCACGTCGCCGCGGGCCACACGCCCGACCTCTCCAGGCCGTGCACGATCGTGGGCACGCCCGGCAACGACCTGCTGGCGGGCACGCCGGGGCCCGACGTGATCTGTGGGCTCGGCGGCAACGACACCCTCGCCGCCGGCGGTGGAAACGACATCGTCCGCGGCGGCGCAGGTGCCGACCGCATGCAGGGTGACGGCGGCCGTGACGTGCTCCAGGGCGGCGGGGGCAACGACTGGATCTGGGCGCGAGACGGCGGCCACGACCACGTGAACGGCGGCGCCGGGTACGACCGCTACCGCGTGGACAAGCCCCTCGACCTCAGGGTTCACGTCGAAGCCGTCATGTAGGGCGCCCGTCCCTCGCTATAGGGTTGGAGCCCATGGCAGCCGAAGGTCGGACGCTCGCGGTGCTCGGCGCCGGCAAGGCCGGCGAGGCGCTGATCGCGGGGGTGCTCTCCTCGGGCTGGCGCGAACCGGGCGAGATCGTCGCGACGGCGCGGCACCAGGAGCGCGTCGACGAGATCGCGACGCGCCACGGCGTCCGGGGGACGCTCTCGAACAGCGAGGCCGTGCACGGAGCCGACGTTGTCGTCATCGGCGTGAAGCCGCAGGACATCGAGGGCCTCCTCATGGAGATCTCCGACGTCGTGACCTCGGATCAGACCGTCGTCTCCATCGCCGCGGCGATTCCCACGGCGCTGATCGAGAGCCACCTGAGCGACCGCGTACCGGTCGTGCGGGCCATGCCGAACACGCCGATGACCGTTCACGAGGGGATGGCCGGGCTCGCCCCCGGCGCCTACGCCGAGGAGGAGCACCTCGCGCGGGCGGAGGAGGTGCTCGGGAGCGTCGGGCGCACCGTGCGGGTCGACGAGGGGTACATGGACGCGATCACGGCCGTGTCCGGCTCGGGGCCGGCGTACTTCGCGCTCCTGGCCGAGTCGATGATCGAGGCCGGCATCCTCCTCGGGCTGTCGCGCGAGGTTTCCACGGACCTCGTCGTCCAGACGATGCTCGGGACCGCGAAGCTCCTGCGCGACGGCAAGATGCATCCCGTCGAGCTGCGCGAGGCGGTCACCTCACCCGGAGGGACCACGATCGCAGCGATCCGCGAGCTCGAGCAGGCCGGCGTGCGCGCCGCCTTCCTGAACGCGATCCAGGCGGCGATGAACCGTTCGAAGGAGCTGGCGGAAGGCGGGTAGCGGGCTCACGGCGGCGCCGCTACACGTCCCGCGAACGGGCGAGGACGTCCGCGCCGCAGCCGTGCACCAGGGCCGCGGGTGCCTCCGACGGCGCCACACCGCGCAGGGACGGATGCTCCAGCTCGATCTCGATCCCCCGCCAGTCGTCGATCCCGAGGGCCGCGGCACCGGCCGACGCGCCGGCCGTCAGGAGGTCCGGGACGGGGATCACGTTGCGGCGCAGCGTCTGGCGGCGCGCGATCCCCTCCAGCTCCCGCAGCTCTTCGAGCGGGTCGATCCGCACGTTCGAGTCCGAGCCGATGCACAGCGGGATCTCGCGCTCGAGCAGGCCCTCGAGCGGCGGGAAGCCGTCGCCCAGGTTCGCCTCCGTCGTCGGGCAGAGGCAGACGCGGGCGCCCGCGTCCGCGAGCAGATCGACCTCGCGCTCGTCGGCGTGCGTCGCGTGCACGACCGTCGTCCGCGGCCCCAGGCAGCCCGTCTCCGCGAGCAGCTCGATGGGGCGCAGGCCGTGCTCGGCCAGGCACTCCTCGATCTCGCGCGGCTGCTCGTCCGCGTGGACGTGGAGCACGAGGCCCTCGCGCTCGGCGTGGCGCCCGATCGCCTCGAGCCAGTCGCGCGGGCAGGCGCGCACGGAGTGGGGGGCGAGCCCCACGCGCACGCCCGCGTCGCGGAGCGCCTCGACCTGGGCGATGTACTCGCCGACGGCCGCCTGGCGGAAGCGCTCGAGGCCGCCGTGGGCGTACGCCGCGTAGAGCAGCGCGAGCTCCACGCCCGCCTCGCGCGCCGCCTCCACGGCCGCCTGGGCCTCGGCGAACCCGATGTAGTGGAACTCGCCGACGGCCGTGTAGCCCGCCGCCCGCATCTCGCCGTAGACCACGGCGTACTCCGTGCGGACATGTCCCGGGGTCAGACCCCGGGCCAGGTCCAGCATGGCCTCCCGCCAAGCCCAGAAGTCGCCGCCCTCGACCTTGCCGCGCAGGGCCCGCTGGAACGCATGGCTGTGGGCGTTCACGAATCCCGGGAGCGCCAGCCGATCCGCCACCGGCGCGACGTTACCATTGCTCTTGAGATGGCGACTCGTGTGGTGCCGGCTCCGCTCGCCCAGGTTCCGAACGCGCTCACGATCCTGCGCTTGGCGGCCATCCCGCTGTTCGTCGTCCTCCTGCTCGGGATGGACGGCGAGGGCAGCTACTGGCTCGCCGCGCTCTTCGCAGGAGCCGCGTTCACCGACCAGGTGGACGGCTTCCTGGCCCGCCGCTGGCGCGTCGAGTCGGAGTTCGGGAAGCTCGCCGACCCGCTCGCCGACCGGCTCATGATCGACGCCGCCGTGATCCTCCTCTGGCTCGACGGCCGCCTGCCCTGGCCGGCGCTCGCCGTCGTCCTCGCCCGCGACGCCCTGCTCGTCGGCGGCTACCGCCTCGTGCGGGACCGGGGCTACGACTTCTCGGTCTCGTTCCTGGGGAAGGCGGCCACGTGGATCCTCTACGCCGGCATCATCGGCCTCATCGCCTCGGACGACGGCACCGACTGGCCGCTCTGGCTCTTCTGGGCCGGCGTCGCGCTCGCCGTGGTGGCCGCGGTCTTCTACGTCGCGCGCGCCGCGAGGACGGTGCGGCGATGAAGGCCGTCGTGATGGCGGGCGGCGAGGGCACGCGCCTGCGCCCGCTCACCTCGAACCAGCCGAAGCCGATGGTGCCGATCGTCGGCAAGCCGTGCATGGAGCACATCGTCGAGCTCCTGAAGGCGCACGGCTTCGAGGACGTCATCGTCACGCTCGCATTCATGCCGCAGGCGATCCGCGGCTACTTCGGCGACGGCGAGTCCTACGGCCTCTCGATCGGCTACTCGGTCGAGGAGTCCCCCGCGGGCACCGCCGGCTCCGTCAAGCTCGCGGAGGAGGCGCTCGACGAGCCCTTCCTGGTCATCTCGGGCGACGCGCTCTGCGACATCGACCTGGGAGCCCTCGTCCGCTTCCACCGCGAGAAGGGCGCGCTCGTGACGATCGGCCTGAAGAGCGTGCCGAACCCGCTCGAGTTCGGCATCGTCGTCACGGACGAGGACGGGCGCATCGAGCGGTTCCTCGAGAAGCCCTCCTGGGGCCAGGTCTTCACCGACACGATCAACACCGGCATCTACGTGCTCGAGCCCGAGGTGCTCCGGCACGTGCCCGACGACCGGCCCTACGACTTCTCGAAGGAGCTCTTCCCGCTCCTGCTCGAGATGGGGAAGCCGCTGTACGGCTACGTCGCCGACGGCTACTGGCAGGACATCGGGAACCTCGACCAGTACCGGCAGGCGAACTTCGACGCCCTCGACGAGCGCGTGCGCCTGAACGTCCCGGGCATCCGCCTGCGCGGCAACGTCTGGGTGGGGGAGGGGGTCGACCTCGACGACGTCGGCGCCGTCGCCGGGCCGGCGTTCGTCGGCAACTATTGCCGCATCGCCCCGAGCGCCACCGTCGGCCCGTACTCCGTCCTCATGCCGAGCGTCACGCTGGGCGACCACGGGCGCACGGTGCGCTCGGTCGTGGATTCCTCGACGGCGATCGGACGCAGCGCCCTCGTCGAGGGTGCCATCGTCGGCAAGGCCTGCGACCTGCGCCCGCACGCGCGCCTGCACGAGGGGGTCGCGGTCGGCGACAACTGCACGATCGGCGAGGAGAGCGTCGTCATGCCGGGCGTGCGCATCTACCCGTTCAAAGAAGTCGAGTCGGGCTCGCTCGTCGACCGCAACCTGATCTGGGAGTCGCGTCTCTCCTCGCGCCTGATCGGGGTCGACGGCATCACCGGGCGCATCAACGTCGACCTCACGCCGGAGACCGCGCTCCGCGTCGGCATCGCGCTCGGGACGGCGCTCGAGCGCGGCGAGCGCATCGTCACGAGCCGCGCCGCCTCCGACTCATGCCGCCTCATTCGGCGGGCGCTCCTCGCCGGCCTGAACTCGACGGGCGTGCACGCCGGCGACCTCCAGATCATGCCGGCGGCCGTGAACCGCCACCTGCTGAAGAACGAGGGCTTCGAGGCCGGGATCCACGTCCAGCCGAGCCCGTCCGATCCCGAGGTCGTGCAGATCCGCCTCTTCGAGCCGCCGGGCACGCCCGCCAGCCCGGAGCTCGTCAAGGAGATCGAGAAGCACTACGCCCGGCAGGAGTTCCGGCGCGCGTCCTGGGAGGAAGTGGGGCAGATCACGTTCCCGGCGCGCGCGGCCGAGACCTACGTGCAGGACCTGCTCGCCGCCGTCGACGTCGCGCCGGTCCGCGAGCGGGGCTTCCGGATCGTCGTCGACTATGCGTTCTCGGCCGCGTCGCTCGTCCTGCCGCAGATCCTCGGAGCCCTCGACGTCGAGGCCGTCTCCTCCCACGGCCACGTGAGCGAGCGCCGCGTGGCTCCGGAGGCGGCCAGCCTCGCCGAGTCGCTCGAGCAGACGAAGCGGCTCGTCGAGGCGGTCGGCGCCGACCTGGGCGCCGTGCTCGACCCCGCGGCCGAGCGCATCTTCCTCGTGGACGATCTGGGGCGCGACGTGCCGGTGGAGCAGGAGCTCCTGCTCTTCCTGCGCCTGCTCGCCTCGGACGGGAAGCGGGGCCGGCTGGCCTTCCCGACGACGGTCACGAGCCTGGTCGAGGAGCTGGTCCAGGGCACCGAGCTCGAGGTGCTGCGGACGCCGCACTCGCTCTCCGCGCTCACGCGCGCCGCCGCGGGCGACGGCGTCATCTTCGCCGGCTCCGCCGCGGGCGGCTTCGTCTTTCCGGAGTTCGTCCCCGCCTACGACGGCATGGCGAGCCTCTGCAAGCTCCTCGAGCTGCTCGCGCCGGTGGGGCGGCCCCTGTCGGAGATCGTCGGCGAGCTGCCGGTCTCGGCCGTGATCCACCGCGAGGTTCGCTGCCCCTGGGCGCGGAAGGGGACGGTCATGCGCATCGTCACCGAGCGCATGAAGGGGCGCAACGTCGACGTGAGCGACGGGATCAAGGTATTCGAGGAGCGGGGCTGGGCGCAGGTGCTCCCCGACCCGGACGAGCCGCTCGTCCACGTCTACGCCGAGGGGCGCACGAAGGCGGACGGCGAGGCCCTCGAGGCCGAGTTTCTCGGGCTCGTCGAGGAGGTCGTGTCCTGGGAGGACGAGGCCGAAGAGGCCTAAACCCTCAAGTCGAGGTTGAAGGATGGCGCGCCTGATGGTTTACTGTGTGCTCGCCCGCCGTCCCCGATCCTGGAGCGTTGCAGCGTGGAAGCCCTTCCTGACCTGGGAACCCTGTCCGACCAGGAGCTTCGCGACCTGATCCGCGAGCTCATGCACGAGGAGCACGAGGTCTCGTACCGGCGGCGCATCCTGCACGGCAAGATCGACATCCTGCGCGCCGAGCTCCAGGCCCGGCTCCGGAAGCAGGTCGGGCAGGGGGAGAGCCCGCTCAAGGAAATCGACGTCGACAAGCTGGCGGCGATCCTCGCGTCGAAGGCACCGCCTCCCACGGAGGAGGAGCTCGGCTCCTCCGAGCGGTGACGTACGTCCACTGCCCGGAGTGCGGCTTCCAGAACCCGGAGGCCGCGAACTACTGCTCCAAGTGCGGCGCGGCGCTCATCCACGACGAGCCGGGCGCCCACACGACGATGTCGTTCACGCCCGAGGAGGTCGCCGAGGACGACTCGCTCTCGCTCGCCGACCTGCGGATCGAGGGCCCGGCCCTCGTCGTCCGCTCCGGCGGCGGCCGCTCGGGCGAGACGTTCGCCCTCGAGCAGGACCGGACGTCCCTGGGCCGGGCTCCCGAATGCGAGGTCTTCCTCGACGACGTCACCGTCTCGCGGCGCCACGCCGTCGTGACGCGCGCCGACGACGGCTTCACCCTGCACGACGAGGGGAGTCTGAACGGCACGTACGTCAACCGCCGCCGCGTCGAGACCGCGAAGCTCGAGGACGGCGACGAGGTGCAGATCGGCAAGTACAAGCTCACGTTCCTCGAGGGTCGGTGACCGTGGCGACCGCACCGGCAAACGTGGGACGAGGGCGCGCGCTCACGATCGGAGCGGTCTGCAACCGCCTGAAGGACGAGTTCCCGGACATCTCCATCTCGAAGATCCGCTACCTCGAGGACCAGGGGCTCCTCGCGCCCCGGCGGACGCAGGGCGGCTACAGGCTCTTCGCGGAGGAGGACGTCGAGCGGCTCGAGACGATCCTCCGCCTCCAGCGCGACGAGTTCCTGCCGCTGCGCGTCATCCGGCAGGAGCTGGCCATGGGCGCGCCGCGCGCCCGGGAGCGCGCCCGCAGCGGCGGTCTGCGGACGCCCGAGGACGAGGTGGACTTCGGGACCCTCTGCGACCGGGCGGGCGCGGACGGGGCGTTCGTGCGCGAGCTCGAGGAGTACGGGCTCGTCGAGCCGCATACGGTCGGCGGGGAGAAGCACTTCCCGGAGCGCGACGTCGACGTCGTGGCCGCCTGCGTCCGCCTGGCCCGGTACGGCGTCGCCCCGCGGAACCTCGCGACGTTCCGGCGGTGGGCGGACAACGAGGCCGACCTGCTCGAGCGCATCGTCGCCCCGGAGCTCCGCTCGCCCAATCCGGAGAAGCGCCACGCGGGTCTCGAGAACCTCGAGACGCTGGCCGCGCTCTCGCAGGAGCTCTCGAACCTCCTGTTCCTGCGGGCGCTCAGGGGTATCGTTCCCCGGTCGTGATCGCTCGCCTTCGGCTCGCTCTCGTGGTGGAAACCATGTTTCCCCCACGTGCCCCCTTCTTTGATGCAGTGAGGGAACCTCCCGGTTCCCTCACACACCCTCCACACGTTCATTGGCCGGGAGCCGGCCAATGAGCACCGACCTCGAAGCCCGCATCCGGGACATCCCGGACTTCCCGAAGCGCGGCATCGTCTTCAAGGACATCATGCCGCTCCTGGCCGACCCCGAGGCCCTGCGCGACACGGTGGAGCGGCTCGCGGAGTTCGCCGAGCCCCGCAAGCCCGACCTCATCCTCGGCGCCGAGGCGCGCGGCTTCATCCTGGGCGCGGCGCTCGCCTACCGGCTCGGGTGCGGCTTCGTGGCCGCTCGCAAGCCCGGAAAGCTTCCCTGGCGCACGATCAGCGCCAAGTACGCGCTCGAGTACGGCTTCGACGCGCTCGAGCTGCACGCCGACGCGATCAAGCCCGGCGCCCGCGTGCTCATCCACGACGACCTCCTCGCCACGGGCGGCACCGCCCGGGCCAAGGTCGACCTGGTCGAGCAGCTCGGCGGCACGGTCGTCGGCCTCGCCTTCGTGATCGAGCTGCAGTTCCTGGACGGACGCGAGAAGCTCGCCGGCTACGACGTCTTCTCGCTCGTGCAGTACGCCGACTAGCACGCCGCTGCGGCGCGGGTGTGCGGTTGCGGCGCCCGGCTGCCGATGCATAATCGGAACTCACGTGTACGAGCAGCTCACCGGGCGCTACACCTTCGCGTGCCCCACACGCGGCGAGGTGCGGGTGCGCCTGTCGCGGTTCCTGCTCCTCGAGCGCCTGCCCGGAGCCGCCCATCCGGCCGTCTACAGGATCCTCTTCGCCTGCGAGTGCGGGGGCGAGCACGAGGGTCTCAAGGCGCACGACGACCTCGACTGGGCTCCCCTGGCCGGCGCCGAGACGCAGTTCCTCAACCTGATGACCGCGCGGCTCGAGTCGGCCGCGGCGGAGCTGATCGAGCTCGCCGCGCGCCGCATCCAGACGGGCGCGTGGCCGTGGAGCTTCTTCTGCTACCCCGAGGAGCGTCCCCGCCCGGTGTTCCCCTCGGCCTTCAGGGTGCTCGCCGAGGGCGGGGAGGAGCTGGGGCTCGCGGTCGAGTGCCCCAGCTGCTCGCAGACCTCGGTGAACCTCGTCAGCCACGAGCACGTGGACGTGCCGTTCTACAACGACCGCCGGGTCGGGGTGGTCGAGCACGTGTTCGGCCGCGACCGGGAGCGGGCGCTGGCCGCCTTTCGCGAGGAGATCCTCTCGAGCGCCTTCGACGCCCGCCGGCGCGACCTCGCCGCGTAACCGCAGGACTGTTAGACCCGTTGCAGAAACGGGGACAACCCCGCAAACGACGCAACGAGGTGAGCCACATGTTCTCGAGACGACGCGACCGCGACACCGCGGTCGAGCCCGGCGACACCGCGGTCGAGCGCGAGGCGGTCGTCGAGCGCGAGGAGCACGCGTGGGGGAGCCCGCCGGTCGTACGCGGCCTCTTCACGCTGCTCGGGGTCGCGGGGGCCGGATTCCTCGTCTGGCTGGCCACGCAGTTCGACCTCGGCTCGACGAGCGAGTTCTGGGGCGCGATGGGGATCCTGGCCGGCGCCGGCGCCGCGCTCGGTCTCTCGCAGCTCCTCGGAGGGTGGACGAAGTGGGGCGCGCCGACGATCAGTCCGAGCGTCCTCTTGCTCGGCTTCCTGCCCACGCTGGTCGCCGTTGCGGGCATCCTGATCGCCACGCGTCCGACGGGCACCGAGGAGGGCGAGCAGGTGTCCGGCTGGATCAGGGACATCGGCCTGGGCGGGCTCGCCGAGGACCTGTCGCTCTTCCAGGGCGTGCTCGCGTTCGGACTCGGGATCGTCTTCTCCTTCGTCTTCGACACCATGGGGCCGCGGACGCGGGTTCTCGACCGGGAGACCGAGCGTGAGGTCGTCCCGGACGAGGACGTGCACGACTACCGTCGCGAGCCCGAGGGCACCGTGGTGCGGGACGACGAGACGGTGGTTCCCGCCGGCCCGACGGACGAGCGGACGGTCGTCACCCGCCGCGATACGCCGTAGCCGGGAGCTCGGTAGGGCTGGTTTCGACGGGGGCCTGCGGGCCCCCGTCGCCGTTCCTTCACTCGCGCCAGGGATCGAGCGGAGGCCGGCTCCTGGCGATACCGAGAGGGCCGTGGACGCCGCTTCGATCCAGCATCTCAACGGGCGGGGCGCACCTCGGCTGCTCGAGCACTGCGCGGCTCTCGAGCGGGTGACGAGCGGCGAGCGCCCGAGCGCTCGCGCACGCCTCGAGCTCGAGCTGGGCGACGACCTCGCCGAGCTCCTCGTCGGCGCCCTCGCGGGCCCCGCCCGTTACCGGCCCGTGGCCGCGGTCGCGTAGAACCCGACTAGCCGCGGACCTTGTCCTCGCCGAACAGCCGGACGAAGAAGAAGATCAGGAAGGCCGAGACGACGCCGAGCAGGAACGCCGTTCCTCCGGCGACGCCGATCGCCAGCGCGCCGATCCAGACGTAGGCGCCGAGCAGGAACCCCCAGAGGAAGGACTGGAAGCCCGGGCTGAACGCCGGCGGTCGCGGGGGGAAGTCCATCGTCGGGGCGGCAGTCTAGCGGGACGGCTGCGGCGGTCCGGGTCCGTACGGGACCAAAAAAATTCGCCGAGCCGGTTGCGCTTTCGTCCACCTCTCCGGCCAACTTTCGGCTTCCGCCTACAGTCGCCCGGTGAAGCTTCGACCTACTCGCGCTCCGTGCTCGGCGCAGGAGGGAATCTAGAGGGCCTGTCCACGGCGCGCAAGGCCCCATCTGAACGGATCTCCGCAATTTGCGGAAAGTTCATTTTTCCACATTTTCCACAGCCGTCCGCCCGCCCTGTGGGCAGCCCTGTGAAAAGCGGCTCGCAGTCTACCGCTCGGTCAGCGCGCCGTCGGTGTAGACGCCCGACGGGTTCCAGAGGAGGTAGCCCTTGGCATGGGCGTCGCGCGCCGCGAGGACCTGCGCCTGCACGTCCTCGAGCGTGTACTCGTGCCCGAGCGAGAAGTCCTGGAGCCACGGGACGAGCATCGTGTCACGGCCTCGCAGGACGCGTCGAAAGTCGCGGAGCGACCGCGCGACGGTGATCCCCGGGACTCCGTCGGGGTCGTCGAGACCGTACTCGCCCGGTCCGTAGTGGGAGGGATAGACCATTGGGTAGATGACGTCGAGATGCTGCGCGAGCCGGCGCGGCCGCTGGCCGATGCCCATCTCCCGGGTCGCGGTGAGGCCGAAGACCGCGGCCGAGACCCGTGCTCCCATCGGCTCCAGCCGCCCGCGGGCGTACTCGAGGAAGCGCGAGATCGTGATGCTTCGGTGCTCCCTGCGGCGGTTCGGGAAGACCGCGCTCGCCACGTCGCCGTCGGTCGGGAAGCGCACGTAGTCGAACATGATCTCGTCGAACCCCGCCTTCACGGCCGCCGCCGCCACGTCGACGTTGTACTTCCAGACGCGCTCGTCGTACGGATTCGTCCAGCCGAGCCCGCCGGAGCTCGTCCACGTGCCGCCACCGCGGCGCTGGATCGCGAGGCGCGGCCGGTTGCTGGACAGGATCGGGTCCTCGAACACGACCACGCGTCCCACGAGGTAGATGCCCCGCGCCTCGGCAGCGGCCGCCGCCCGGCGCGGGTCGTAGTAGGTGCGAGCGGCCTGTGCAGCCAGCGCCAGCGGGACGCGCGGGCGGGTGAAGGCGACCTCGCCGTTCTCGTCCTTGACGTCGAGCTGGACAGTGTTGAGGCCCGCGCTCGTGAGGTCGTAGAACCCCTCGAGCTTGCCGTCGAGCGAGGCGAGCGCCATGGTCACGTGCACGCCGCGCACCTCGTCCGGCATGGCGACAGGCTCGGGGGCGGGCTCGACGGGCGCGGCAGGCGAGCCCTGGGATGAGTCGGGGCGCTCGGCGCCGCCGGCCGGCCGTCCGTCGCGGCCGCCCAGGAAGCTCATGCCCAGCGCGACCGCTGCGGCGGCGAGCGCGACGACCGTCAGGAGGACGACCCGGCGGATCGCCCGTCGGCGGCGAGCCTGGTGCCGTCGTGAGCGGAAACGTTCGTTCGGGTCGACAGGCTCGAGCAGCATTCCGGTTCGGGCAGGTTATGCCCTCAGGCACGGCTCCGCTACCGCCTCCGCCGGGCCGCGCAACGCTTTTTGTTGCGCTACGATCGGCGTCGTGCCGGTCGCGACGGCGCTCAAGGTCGAGGCTCTGACACGCGACTTCCGTTCGCAGCGACGCCTGGCGGATGCGCTCGGCGTCAGCCCGGCGCAGGTGAGCCGCTGGAAGCGGGGACGGGGCATCGACGGGGACAACGCCGAGCGACTCGACCTGCTGGAGCTGGCGATGTCGTCCCTGCTGCGCCTCTACGAGCCCGAGACCGCCGAGAAGTGGCTCCACGGGCCGAATCCGCGCCTTCGGAACCGCCGGCCGATCGACATGATCAGAGCGGGGGCCACGCCGGAGCTCCTGACCGCGCTGCGCGAGGAGCGTGCCGGCTCCTACGCGTGATCCTTTTCCGCTGCTTCGGCTGGGACGAGAGGGTGGAGGCGTCCGCCCGCGGCGGCGCGCTGTGGTTTCCGCGGCCGCTCCAGGGCCAAGGACGACACGACGGCCCGGAGCGCTACGGTTGCCTCTACGTCTCCGAGGATCCCGTCTCGGCCGTGGTCGAGCAGCTCGCGCCGCTCGCCGGCACGCGCCTCGAGGAGAGCGACCTCGTGCGCGCCGGCCTGCCGCTCGCTCTCGCGGTGCTCAGCCTCCCGGGCGACGCGCGCCTCCTCGACCTCGACGAGCCGCTGGTGCTCGCCGGGGAGGCGCTGCGGCCCTCGCTCGTCGCGACCCTGGACCGGGCGCGCTCGCAGGCCGATGCGGCGCTCCTCCACGAGCGTCATCCCGACGCCGTCGGCATGCGCTGGTGGTCCGCGCTCGAGCCGCGGTGGGCCAACGTGACGCTCTTCGACCGCGCAGCAGGGGAGCTCGGCGTCGACGACGTGAGGGTGCTCGCGCTCGCGGACGACGTCGTGGGGGAGGCCGCAGGCTTCCTCGGGCTGGCGGTAGCGGCTTGAGCGTCCAGGAGCTCCTCTCGGCGCGCCTCCCGAGCACCGTCGTCGAGGCGCTCGGGCTCATGCGGGCGCTCGAGCGGGCGCTTCCGCGCGACGACGGCGTCGTCAGCTTCCTGCGGCTCTACCGCGCCGTCACGGAGGCGGTGGAGGAGGTCGTGCGGCCCGGGGGCGAGTACGCGGACACCCGCTTCTGCCGCTGGCTCGACGTCGTCTTCGCAAACAGCTTCTTTCGGGCGCTCCGCGACGGCACCGAGCGCCGGGCGGGTGTCCCGAAGGCGTGGGAGCCGCTCCTCGAGGCGCGCTCGCGCCCCGGCGTGCTGCCGATCCAGTTCGCGCTCGCCGGGATGAACGCCCACATCAACCGCGATCTGCCGTTCGCCCTCGTCGAGACGTGGGCCGCGCTCGATCTCGAGCCGCGGCGCGGGAGCGACCAGCACGAGGACTTCAGGCGGCTGAACGGTCTGCTCGAGCAGACCGAGGCCCGGGTGAAGGCAGAGCTCGTCACGGGCTCGCTGGGCCACGTGGAGCGCTCGCTGGGGCGCGTGGACGACGTCGTCGCGATGTGGAAGGTCGGTAGGGCCCGCGACGCCGCCTGGGTGAACGGCGAGACGCTCTGGGCGCTTCGCGGCGTGCCGCAGCTGCGCGCGGAGTTCGCGCTGGCCCTCGATCGCATGGTCGGCTTCGCGGGCCGGGGCCTGCTCCGGCCGCTCTGAGGGACGAACGGGGCGGAGAACGAAGAGGCCGCTCCGGGGAGCGGCCTCCAGTCGGTTGGGGCGCCATGTCCTTCGACTTGACATAACGCCCGTTATCGTGCGTCGATCCTCCTGCGGCTAGAGGATGCCGGTGACGGCGTTGAGCGCGGCGGAGATGCCGCCGGAGAGCGCGGTCAGGGCTGCGACGACCAGGAGCGTGATGACAGCGAGGACGACGCCGTACTCGGCCATCGTCTGGCCGTCGTCACGGCGCGCGTGTGCGAGCGAGGACGTGAAGAGCTTCATTGTCCGGTTCACCTCCCCTCGAGGGGAGCAGGTGCGAGAAACGGCGGATGCAGGAAGGTGGGCCATCAATGGGTACGGCCGAACGTGGAGAGCTCGTGGTGCCGTGCCGCGCGGCCGTCGGGGCCCTGTCTTGGTCGCAGCATCGCCGAGCGCGGGGCGCGTGGATATCCCCCGGCGGCGGTATCCCGCCGCTGCACTCCCGCGGGGGATGCGGAGCGGACGGCGGCTGCCGATGATGGGAGTGAGCCTGCAATGCCGCCCCTCCAAGCGCACTGCTCGACTCCTCGCATAGCCTCGCGTTCCAACGAGTCCGGCCAGGTAGTCGTCCTCCTCCTCACCTTCCTGGTCGTGCTGCTCGGTATGGCGGCCTTCGCGATCGACGTCGGCTCCTGGTACCGGGCCGACCGGGCGCTGCAGAGCTCCGTTGGACGCGGCCGCGCTCGCGGCCGCCCAGGCCCTGCCGGAGGACCCCGGAGGTGCAGGCGCCCTGGCAGCCGAGTACGGAGAGAAGAACGGCGGCGGCCTCGACTCCGTGTCCGTCACCACGGCGGTCGTGGGCAACGACACGGTCGTCGTGACGGGGAAGCGCGATGCACCGGGCTTCTTCAGCAAGATCTTCAACATCGACTCCGTGGAGGTGCACGCGCGCGCCGCGGCGCGAACGGGGACCCTCGAGGAGGCGCGCTGGGCGGCGCCGTTCGGCGTCGACGAGCAGCATCCGATGCTCCAGTGCCAGCCCACGCCCTGCTTCGAGCAGGACACGCAACTCGACCTCGACAAGGTCGGCCCCGGAGCCTTCCGGATCATCAACATCGACGGCTCGCGCGGAGGGATCGGACCGTCGACGCTCGGTGACTGGATCATGCGCGGCTACGAGGGCTACATGCCGCTCGGCTGGTACTACTCCGATCCCGGCGCCAAGTTCAACTCGAGCCAGGTCAAGAGCGCCCTCGACGCGCGGCTCGGCAGCGAGATGCTCTTCCCCATCTACCGCGACACGAGCGGCAACGGCGCGAACTTCGAGTACGAGATCGTCGGCTGGGCCGGCTACGTGATCACGAGCTACGAGATCCAGGGCTCGAAGAACAACAAGCTCAATGGGCACTTCAAGCGCGTGGTCTGGGAAGGGATCGGGAGCCAGTCGTCGGGCAGCCCGAGCTTCGGCGCGCGCGCCGTCTCGCTCGTCGAGTAAGCGGCCTCCGAGCGGCGCACGTTTGACTTGACCGCCCGGATGGGTAGGGTAGTCGCGGCACGCCCCGCTCGGCGGCAACCGGCGTTTCGCATTCTCCCCCAGTGAGCCGACTCCCCACATCGCCCAGTGCCT
Source organism: Gaiellaceae bacterium (assembly GCA_050697795.1). Lineage (GTDB taxonomy): Bacteria > Actinomycetota > Thermoleophilia > Gaiellales > Gaiellaceae > JAIBJN01. Next base: position 988 of record JBOHAK010000310.1, on the reverse strand, counting down.
GACGACGGAGCGCCCGTCGGCCAGCACGAGGATCTTCAGCCCCTGCTTGAGCGGGCCGACGCATCCGGCGTCGTGGAGGCCGCCGAGCTCCAGGAGGCGCTCGAGCTCCTCGATCTCGACCCGGCGGACGTGGAGGCGCTCCAGAAGGAGCTCGAGGAGCGCGGCATCGAGGTCGTGGACCGGCGGAAGGAGCCTCCTCCCCCGGTCCCGGGCACCGAGACGCTCGAGACGACGACCGACGCCCTCCAGCTCTTCCTGCGCGAGATCGGACGCCACCCGCTCCTGACCGCCGCCGACGAGGTCGAGCTCTCGAAGCGCATCGAGCGGGGGGACATGGAGGCGAAGAAGCGCATGATCGAGTGCAACCTGCGCCTCGTCGTCTCGATCGCGAAGAACTACCGCAACCAGGGCCTGCCCTTCCTCGACCTGATCCAGGAGGGCATGTTCGGGCTGATCCGCGCCGTGGAGAAGTTCGAGTGGCAGCGCGGCCTGAAGTTCTCGACCTACGCGACCTGGTGGATCCGCCAGGCCGTCGCCCGCGCGATCGCCGACAAGGCGCGCACGATCCGCGTTCCCGTCCACGTCGTCGAGCGGATGCAGAAGATGCACCGCGCCGAGCGGCACCTCTGGACGCAGCTCGCCCGCGAGCCGTCTCTCGAGGAGATCGCCGACGAGGCCGGGCTCCCGCTGCAGCAGGCGATCGAGGACAGGGCGGCCGCAAGGGCTTCCACGAGCCTCGCCCAGCCGATCGGCGAGCAGGAGGACGCGGTCTTCGGCGACCTCGTCGCCGGCGACGACCCGCTTCCCGACGAGGTGACCGAGAAGCGGTTGCAGAAGGAGGCGCTCGACCGCGCCCTCGAATCGCTCCCCGAGCGCGACAGGCGCGTCCTGGAGCTCCGCTACGGCCTGCGCGGCGAGGAGCCGCACACGCTCGAGCACATCGGCAGGCGGCTCGGCATCACGCGCGAGCGCGTCCGCCAGATCGAGA
>JBOHAK010000309.1:0-7309 GCA_050697795.1 Gaiellaceae bacterium | reverse complement strand
GCGCTCGTCCTCGCCTGTATTCTCCTGGCCGGGTGGGCGGCGTGGCACCGCGGCGTCCCCGAGTTCAGCGACCTCGGCTGGATCTAGCGCCCCACGGGGCCTGGGCCTCCAGCGCGACCGGGAGGATGGCATGACCCTCGGCCAGCTGGCGGTGACGGTGGCGGTTCTCGCCGCGCTCGGCCTCGTGGCGGGCCGCTTCGGCCTCTCCGCGATTCCCGCCTACATCGTGGCCGGCATCCTGCTCGGCCCCAACGACCCGGAGCTCTTCTCGCTCGTCGACCCCTCCGAGGTGACCGAGTTCGTCGCCGAGCTGGGGGTCATCTTCCTCCTCTTCTTCCTCGGGATCGAGTTCAGCCTCAGCCGCCTGCTCGAGTCCGGGCGACACCTGATCCTGGGCGGATCCATCGACCTGGTCGTGAACGCCAGCTTCGGCCTGCTCGTCGGCCTGCTCATGTTCGGCCCCGGGTTCGCTGCGATCCTCGTCGGCGCGGCGGTCTACATCTCCTCGAGCGCCGTGACCGTCAAGGGCCTGATCGACTTCCGCCGCCTGGCCGACGAGGAGACGGTGCTCGTGCTCGCCATCCTCATCTTCGAGGACCTCGTGATCGCGTTCGTGCTCGGCTTCGCCGCGGGCGGCGGGGGCGGCGGCGCCGACACGGTCGTCCTCCTGGCCAAGGTGCTCGGATTCATCGTCGCGGCCCTCGCGGCCTCGCACTGGCTCTCGCGGCCCATCGACCGCCTGCTCGACGCGATGCCGCGCGAGTTCTTCCTGCTCTTCACCGTCGCGCTGGTCGTGGGCATGAGCGCGGTGGCGAAGGAGCTCGGGCTCTCGGAGGCGATCGGAGCCCTCATGGCGGGTGTCGTCCTGTCGGAGACCTCGGTACGGGGGGAGATCGAGGAGCGCTTCCTCGGTTTCCGGGACCTCTTCGGGGCGCTCTTCTTCTTCGTCTTCGGCCTCGCCATCGACCTCGACGAGCTCGGGAGCGTCGGCCTGCTGGTCGCCCTCGCCGTCGCCGTCAGCATCGTCGGGAAGCTGGCGGGCGGCTTCGCGGCCGGACGGGTCGGCGGCTTCACGCAGCGCCAGAGCCTGAACGCCGGCGCGGCCCTCGTCGCCCACGGCGAGTTCACCATCATCATCGCCCAGCTGGCCTCCGAGAACGACGCGATCGACGCAGCGACGCAGGCCGACCTGGCCGCCTTCGCCGGCCTCTACGTGCTCGCTACCGCCGTGATCGGCGTCGTGCTCATGAAGGAGTCGAAGCGCCTGGGGCGCGTGATCTTTCCAACGCGACCTACACTGGCAACCGAAGGAGGGACGAATGGCCCACGAGCTCCGTGAGACTCGGCTGCCCGGCATCGGCGTCAAGTACTCGACGGCGACGGCGCACGGCGGTCGCCTGACCGTGATCCTCCACAACGAGGGGCAGCGGGAGATCTACTGGTTCCGGCACGCGGACGACGAGGAGCCGCAGGCCGTCATCCAGCTCGAGGACGACGAGGCGCGCCAGCTCGGGGCAGTGATCGGCGGGGCCTACGAGCGCCCGAAGGTCGTCGAGGAGCTCGAGATGGCCTTCGGTGAGCTGTCCATCGAGTGGGTTCCCGTCCCCGACACGAGCCCTGCGATCGGGAAGACCCTCGCCGACTGCGCGTTCCGCCACCGCACCGGCATCACGATCATCGCCATCCTCCGCGAGCCGGAGCCCGTCGCGGGCGCGCAGCCTGGCGACGTCGTCCAGCGGGGCGACGTGCTCGTCACGGTCGGAAAGCTCGGCCAGTACCCGGCGTTCCGCCGGCTGCTCGCCGAGGGCCCGTTCGAGGAGCCTCCGCCCGAGGCTGCGTAGGCTCACGCGCGGAGGGCGGCCCGGAGGCCGCCCTCGTCGCTGCGGAGGTGAGCTCGACTCTACGACGCGGGGGCGAGCGCCGGCTGGAGTCCGGCGGCCGGCTGGTACGTGGGCTCGAAGCCGACCAGCCGCCCGAGCGCGGCGCCGGTCGCCAGCGCGGCCTTCTGAGCGAACGCCGGCACGTAGGGCAGGCGCAGGTCGTCGAAGTGGGCGTTGGCGATCACGGCGAGCCGCAGCGGGCTCGGCATGCCCTTGCGGTTCGTCTTGCCGTCGGCGGCGAGCCCGAACATCGTCTCGATGAAGCGCTCGAACTGGAGCGCCGGGCGAACCTCGCAGACGAAGCTGGCGGGGGTGTCGCCGACGTTGCGGAAGCTGTGGACGGTGCCTGGCTCGACCGTGACGACGTCACCGGCCGACGCCGTCACCTTGCGGCGCCCGCGGCGGAACTCGAGCGTGCCCTCGAGGACCTCGAAGCGCTCGCTCTGGAAGGGATGGACGTGAGCCGCGGCGACGCCGCCGCCCGGCTGCACCGTGCACTCGATCTCGACGAGCTCGCCGGCCGTGTCGGCCGAGGTGCGGCGGAAGTGGATCGTCTCGCCGGTGACGGGATTCACGAGCGTGTCGCCGGAACAGATGGATGCGGAACGGTCGGTCATCGGTCTCTCCTGATCGGGGGGTCGCTTGCTGCATCCACCTTGAGCGACGGGAGGGGCCGCGCCCACCGGGAGAACTCGTCAATGCGGAGGGGTTATCCGGCGTCCGCGAAGTGCGGTTCCCCGCACTTGACAGGGGCTACATGCGCTCGGGCGCCTCGACTCCGACGAGGTCGAGGCTGCGCGCGATCACTGCCCGCGCCGCGCGGCAGAGCGCGAGGCGGAAGGCCTGAGCCTCGCTTTCGAGCACGCGGTGACGGTGGTAGAACCGGTGGAAGTCGTCGGCGACGCGGATGGCGTAGTTGGGGAGCGCGTGCGGACCACGGCGCTCGGTGGCCTCGGCGACGACGTGCGGGAACTCCGCCAGCCGCTTGACGAGGTCGCGCTCCTCGGGGGCGAGCTCGCCTGCAGGCTCCGCGGCGGCCTCGGCGTCGCCCGCGTTCCGCAGGATCCCGGCGATCCGCGCGTGCGCGTACTGGACGTAGTAGACGGGATTCTTCTCGCTCTTCTCCCGGGCGAGGTCGACGTCGATCGTCATCGTCTGGTCGTGCCCGCGCGAGACGAGGTACCAGCGCGCGGCGTCCGCGCCCACCTCGTCCACGAACTCGTCGAGCGTCACGACGTCGCCGCGCCGCTTGGACATCTTCACGACGTCCGCGCCCCGGGTGAGGTGGACGAGCTGGTACAGGATCACCTCGACGCGGTCCGGGTCGTAGCCGAGCATCCGCGCGATCACCCCGTACCAGCCGCGGACACCGTGGTGGTCGGCGCCGAGGACGTAGATGGCCCGGTCGAAGCCGCGCTCGAGCTTGTCGCGCAGGTAGACGATGTCGGCGGCCTCGTAGGTAGGGAGTCCACCCCGCTCCGGTGAGCGGACGAGCACGCGGTCCTTCTCATCCCCGTAGGCCGACGAGCGCACCCAGAGCGCGCCGTCGCGCTCGTACGTGTCGAGGTCTCCGAGCAGCTCGGGCAGGTGGGAGGCCAGCTCGCTCTGCAGCGCCCAGCCGTCGAAGTGGATGCGGAAGCGCGCGAGGCTCTCCTCGATCCGGCGGAGCATGGACGGCACCGGGTCGCCTTCCAGTGCGGCGAGCTCCTGGATGTAGTCGCCGGCGTAGCCCTCCTCGGGCGGCGCCTCGCCACGTCGCGCCGCCTCGACCGACGCGCGAAAGCGCTCCATCTGCGTGCCGGCGTCGTTGTAGTAGTACTCGCGCTCGACCTCGTGCCCCGCGAAGGCGAGCAGACGCGCGACGGAATCCCCGTAGGCGCCGTTCCGCGCCGCCGCCACGGTGATCGGCCCGGTCGGATTGGCGGAGACCATCTCCACCTGCACGCGCTCGCGCGCCGCCGCGGAGCCGCCGCCGTACTCCATGCCCGCCGCGACCATCTCCGCGAGCGCCTCGGCGAACCACGCGGGCGCGAGCCAGAGGTTGAGGAAGCCGGGCGACGCCGCCTCGGCCCGCTCGACCGCCGGGAGCGCAGCCGCCGACTCCGCCAGGCCTGCCGCGATCTCGAGCGGCGGCCGCCTCTGGACGCCCGCGAGGCGCAGCGGGACATTGGTCGCGTAGTCGCCGTGCTCGGCCTGCCCGGGGCGCTCGAGCACGACCGGGACGCCCGCCGTCCGCGTCAGCTGCTCCTCGAGGCGCCCGAGCGCCGTTGCCGTCGTCTCTCCCACGTCCATAGCCCTATATCGTAAGGAGCCGTGGAGGACGAGCACCGCGAGCGGCAGCTCAACATCCATCTCGACCCGGAGAACCTGGCCGGCGTCTACGCGAACTTCGCCAACGTCAGCTTCTCGGACTACGAGTTCACGCTGACGTTCGCCCGCATCGACCACGAGGTCGAGGAGGGCGACGTCCCGGGCGTCGTCGTGACGCGCGTGAACATGTCCCCGCGCTTCATGCAGGAGCTCATGGCCGCGATGACGGACTCCTGGTCGAAGTGGTCGACCCGCGAGGGCATCCGGAACCTCCCGGAGCAGGGCCGCCCCGCATCGCCCGACGACGACTCCTGACCGGCGTCGGCGGCGGCCGCCTCGGCCATGGCGATCCGCTCGAGCGGCGGCGGATGGGTTCCGAGCCAGTAGGTCACCCACGCCGGCGGGTCGGGGTCGGAGAGGCTCGTCGTCACGAAGCGCTGCTCGAGCGTGACAGCGCTCCCCGGGTCGCCCGTCGCCTGGAGGGCCAGCCAGTCCGCCTCGGCCTCGTAGCGGCGTGAGACCGCGTTCGCGAGCGGCTGGGTGACGAGGACGTAGAGGAACACGAACGCCAGGCCGAGCGGGACGAGCCGGGGGTCGGCGAGGCCCCCGCGCCGCTCCGTGATCCAGGCGAGCAGCGCCGTGCCGGGGACGGCGAAGAGCGCGAACCAGGCGAGGCCCTTCCAGAGATGGCGCTCGCCCACGTGCGCGAGCTCGTGGGCCGAGACGGACAGGATCTCGCCCTCCCTGAAGCGGCCGTCGAGCAGCGTGTCGTAGAGGACGACGCGCCGCGTCGGCCCGATGCCGCTCACGTAGGCGTTGGCGGTCGTCGTGCGCCGGCTCGCGTCGGCCACGAGCACGTCGTCAACCTCCACCCCCATGCGCGCCGCCAGCTCCTCCACCTTCGCCGCGAGCTCGCGGTCGGGGAGCGGCTCGAAGCGGTTGAAGAGCGGCGCGATCACGAGCGGCTGGGCGAGGACGACCACGACCGCGATTCCCACGAGCGCGGGCGCGCCCGCCAGCCACCAGCGGCGCCCCAGCTTTCCGGCGAGCCAGACCGCACCTGCGACCCCGATGGTCACGAGCACGACCTGGACGCCCAGCGAGACCCCCCGGTCCGCGAGCCAGCCGCCCCAGCCCTGCTCGGAGAGCCGGTGGTCGACGCGGCGGACGTGCGACGCGCCCGAAAACGGCAGCCCGACGCCCCAGACGACGACAACCGCCGACGCGGCGAGGACGCCGGCGGTGCGCACGCGCCCGCGCCCGATTCGGCCCAGACGCGCCGCGATGGGCCGCGCGTACCAGACCAGGAGTCCCAGGACGGCCAGCTCGGCGGCGAGCCCGCCGAGGAAGAGCGCCCGCGCCCCGCGGCGGTAGTCCTCGCTCCGCGCGATCTCCGGGGCGGTGAAATAGTCGCGCGGATCGAGGTCGGCGAGCGAGAGCGACGGAACGTCCGTCTGCCAGAGGAGCGCGGCAGCGCAGAGCCACAGGGCCGCGAGGGCGAGAGCGACGATGCTCTGCGCTAACGTCCGCCTGCCTTGCGCGTCGCGGTCCTGTCCGACATCCACGGGAACCTCCATGCCCTCGAGGCGGTGCTCGCCTCGGTCGACCGGGGCGCGCCCGACGAGATCTGGTGCCTCGGCGACCTCGTCGGCTACGGCCCGCGCCCGAACCGCTGCTGTGCCCTCGTGGGCGAGCGGGCGGACGTCTGCCTGATAGGAAACCACGACCTCGCCGTGCTCGGCCGCATCGACCTCGACGTCTTCGCCCCGGACGCGGCGGAGAGCGCGCGCTGGACGGCCGAGGTGCTCGAGCCGGAGCCGCGGGCGTTCCTCGAGGCTCTCGAGCCCACGGCGGCGCAAAGGGGCGCCGGCCTCTTCCACGCGAGCCCTCGCGACCCGGTCTGGGAGTACGTCCTCTCGCCGGAGGTCGCGCTCGCCTCGCTCGCGGAAACCGGGGACGGCCTCGTCCTCGTCGGCCACAGCCACGTCGCCCTCCGCTTCGGCTCCGAGCAGCGGGCCCTGGCACTGTGCGAGGAGGGAACCGATGTCGACCTCCGGCGCGAGCGCTGGCTCCTGAACCCGGGCTCGGTCGGGCAGCCGCGCGACGGCGACCCGCGGGCGGCCTGGCTCCTGCTCGACCTGGACGCCGGCCGCGCCGTCTTCCGGCGCGAGCCCTACGACGTCGGCCGCACGCAGGCGGAGATCCGCGAGCGCGGTCTCCCCGAGGCGCTCGCCGCGCGCCTCGAGCACGGCATCTGAACCGGAGCTAGCTCTTGACGGTCGTGACGCGCCGGCCGACGTCGACCTCGATGCCCTCGCGCTCGAGCGCGAGCTGCACCTCTTCGCGCGCCTTGAAGATCCGCCACTTCACCGTCGCGAGCGTGACCTCGAGCGAGTCGGCGATCTCCGTGTAGGAGAGGCCGACGACGTCGCGGAGGAGCAGGGCCATCTTGAGGTCCGGGTTGAGGAGCGCGACCGCCCGCCAGACGGCGTCGATCGCCTCGACGCGCTCGGGCGGGGCATCCACGACCTCGAGCGGCGGCAGGTCGTCGAGCGGGACGACCGCCTGCGGCTTGCGCTCGCGCGCCCGCAGCTCGTCGAGCACGCGGTTCTTCGCCACCTGGAAGAGCCACGTCGTGAAGCGGCAGCGCAGCGAGAAGCCCGCGAGGCCCTGGTAGATGCGGATGAAGATCTCCTGCGTCAGGTCCTCGGCGAGCGCACGGTCGCCGACGATGCGCAGGACGTAGTTGAAGACCGGGACCTCGTACATCTCGAGGATCGTCCGGAAGGCGCGCTCGTCTCCTTTTTGCGCACGGCGCAGGAGGAGATGATCTGGTTGAGGAAGTGGCACGCTGGTGACCCGGGCCGCTGGGTTGGCGAAGTATAGCCCGGGCGTTAGCGCAGACGAACCAGGTTCCTGCCGGTCATCCCCTCCGCGGGGGGAAGTCCCAGAAGCCACAGACACGTCGGTATTAAGTCGGCAAGCGCGCCCCCGTCCTGAAGGGCCGCGTCTTCTGCCTCCAGGGTCACAACGAGCGGAACCGGATTCCGGGTATGGGCGGTGTGCGGGCTCTCGCCGTCCGCCTCGAGGAGCTGCTCGGCGTTCCCGTGGTCGGCCGT
>JBOHAK010000308.1:0-2317 GCA_050697795.1 Gaiellaceae bacterium | reverse complement strand
CCTTACGCACGGCGTTGATGGCCGAGCGGAGGAAGCTCGCCACCGTCACGCCGGGGACGGCGTGCGGGTACTGGAAGGCGAGGAAGAGGCCGCGCTGCGCGCGCTCGTCCGCCTCGAGCTCCAGGATGGACTCGCCGTCCACGAGGATGTCCCCCTCGGTGATCTGGTACGCCGGATGGCCCATGAGGGCGTAGGCAAGCGTGGACTTGCCGGACCCGTTCGGGCCCATGACCGCGTGCACCTCGTTCGTGTCCACGGACACGTCGACGCCGCGGACGATCTCGGTCCCGTCCTCGGTGGAGACGTGCAGATTCCTGATCTCGAGCAATGCCAAGCTTGTAACACCCTCGCACGTTTGGGAAACGGCCCCGAAAGCCGCCTCGTGACACCACCAGTGTAGCGACTGCCTTCGGCGGCCCGCGGATAGGCCCGTGCTACCATCGACCTCGATGGGCCCGATCGGCTGGCAGGAAATGATCCTCATCCTGGTGGTGCTGCTGCTCCTCTTCGGAGCCAAGCGCCTGCCGGAGATGGGCCGGTCGCTCGGCCGCGGGATGCGCGAGTTCAAGGACGCCGTGACCGGCACCGAGAAGGACGAGCCCGAGCGGGTGCAGATCTCCGAGCCGGAGCCCGGCCCGTCCACGACCGAGGACCGCCCGGCCAAGCCGGAGAGCGAGCGGGTCTCCAGCTCCTAGGGGTCCGCCGGTGCCCGGCCTGCCGCCGCGCCTCGGCCACGCCGACCGCGTCACGCTCGTCGAGCATCTCGACGAGCTCCGAACCCGCCTGATCCTGGCGCTCCTCGCGGGCGCCGTCGGGTTCACGGTCGCGTTCATCTTCCAGGACGAGATCCTGCGGTGGCTCGCCGAGCCGCTCCCGGCAGCCCGCGAGGGGAACCTCATCACCTTCGGGGTGACCGAGCCGTTCTTCACCACGGTGAAGGTCAGCCTCATCGCGGGCCTGGCTCTCGCACTGCCCGTCGTGCTCTGGCAGCTCTGGAGCTTCCTCGCGCCGGCGCTGGAGGAGCACACCCAGCGCATCGTCGCCGTCTTCGTCTTCTTCGCCACGCTCCTCTTCGCCGCCGGCGTCGCCTTCGCCTACTACGTCGTGCTGCCGAAGGCCCTCGGCTTCCTCACGACCTACAACGAGGACCTGTTCGACATCCAGCTGCGGGCGTCGGCCTACTACTCCTTCGTCTCTCTCGCTCTCTTCGGGGTCGGACTCATGTTCGAGATGCCGGTCTTCATCCTCGCGCTCGTCCGCCTCGGCGTCGTGACGTCGGCGCAGCTGCGCAGAAACTGGCGCGTCGGCGTCGCGCTCGTCGTCGTCGGGGCGGCGCTCCTGCCGACGGTCGATCCCGTCTCGCTCGCGTTCGAGGTGGTACCGCTCCTGCTCCTGTACGCGTTCTCCGTCGCGCTGGCGGCCTTCTTCGAACGGCGCTGGGCGGCCAAGATCGACGAGCGCCGCGAGGCGTTCGCCGCCAGCGATACCTAGTCTTGAGCAGGGCGGTCTACGAGGCGGACTGGGTCGTCCCAGTCGAGGGCGAGCCCGTGCGCGGCGGCGGGGTGGCCGTCGAGGACGGACGGGTCGTCGGGGTCGGGTCGGCGGAGAGGCTCGAGGGGGAGCGGCGGCGCTTCGCCGACGCCGTCATCGTCCCCGGGTTCGTAAACGCGCACTCGCACCTGGAGTACGCGGTCTACGCGGGCTTCGGCGACGGCTTCTCGTTCCCGCCCTGGATCGCGCTCCACGTGACCCGCAAGCGGCGACTGCTCGACGGCGACGCCGTGGCGATCGCGCGCCTCGGCGCCGCCGAGTGCCTCCGCACCGGGATCACGACGCTCGCCGACGCCAGCTTCACGGGCGCCGCCGCCCCGGCGTGCGCGGAGCTCGGCCTCCGAGCGATCGTCCACCTCGAGGTGTTCGGCGACGATCCCGACGCGGCCCTCGAGCGCTTCGCCGCGCTGCGGGAGACGGTCGCCGGAGACCTGTCCGACCGCGTCCGCCTCGGAGTCTCGCCCCACGCGCCCTACTCCACCTCCGCGCAGGTCTACGCTGCCTGCGCCGGGCTCGGGCTCCCGCTCGCCACGCACCTCGCCGAGAGCGAGGCCGAGCAGGAGTGGCTCCTCCACGGGACGGGCGCCATGGCGGAGGCCGAGGGAGTCCCGATCGACCCCGCCCGCGAGACCGGCGTCCGCCTCCTCGCCGAGCACGGACTGCTCGCCTCGAGCGTCCTCGCCGCGCACTGCGTGCACGTAGACGCCGAGGAGATCGCCCTCCTCGCCGAGCACGACGTGGCCGTCGCGCACTGCCCGCGCTCGAA
>JBOHAK010000307.1:0-2133 GCA_050697795.1 Gaiellaceae bacterium | reverse complement strand
GCCGCGTGGGCGACGAGCCCGAGCGCGACCGCCCGCCCGCGTGAGCCCGCGAGCGCTCCGGCGAGGCCGCCGGTGGCGACGTGGAGGGAGACGATCATCGGACGCGAATGTGCCCTCGCGCGAAGGATTTCAGCCGCGCGCTCGTCTAACATCGCGAAACAGTGATTCGCCGCCTCCTTCTCCCCGTCGCTGCGCTCGCCGCCCTCGTCGTCGCGGCGCCTGCGGGCGCTCAGGATCCGGTCGTGGCGGCCGGCGTCACCGTCGCCGGGGTCGACCTGAGCGGCATGACCGCCGCCGAGGCGACCACCGCGCTCCGGGCCTTCGCGGCCCAGCCGCTCACGCTGAAGCTCGGCGCGCGGACGCTCGCGGTCCGGGCGAGCACGCTCGGCGGGAAGGCGCGCGTCGCCCGCGCCGTCATCGCGGCCCTCGCGGCTCCAACCGGAATCGCCCTCCGGCTCGAGGTCGCCGTCACCGACTGGCGCCTGACCGCGTGGATCAGGCGGCGCGCGACGCTCTTCGACCGCTCAGCCGTCTCGACGCGCGCCCGGCTGGTGGGCGCCGTCCCGCGGCTCACGGCGGCGCGGCCCGGGCGCGTGCTTGTTCGCCCCCACGCCCGCGTCCGGCTCCTCGGGGCGATCCGCAACCACCGCCGTGACACGGTGCTCCTTCCCGTGAACACCATCCGCCCGGCCGTCACGCCCGCGAGGTTCGGGCCCGCCGTCGTCATCCGCCGGGGCTCGAAGCGGCTCACGCTCTTCCGCGGCTCGGGGCCCGGGCCGATGCGGGCCGTCGCGAGCTTCCCGGTCGCCACGGGCATGGCCGCCTACCCGACGCCGCTCGGCAGCTTCCGTATCGCCACGAAGCAGCGGAATCCCTGGTGGTATCCGCCCCCGGCGGGCTGGGCCGCGGGCGCCAAGCCGATCCCGCCCGGCCCCGGCAACCCGCTCGGGACGCGTTGGATGGGCCTGAACGTCGGCGCCGTCGGCATCCACGGCACGCCCGACGCCGCCTCGATCGGCTACTCGGCCTCGCACGGCTGCATCCGCATGCGCATCCCGAATGCGGAGTGGCTCTTCGAGCGCGTCCGGATCGGCACGCCGGTGTTCATCGTCGGCGCCTGAGCGGCGAACGGGCGTGAGCGGCCCGGGTAGACTGGGTCGCGCTCCATGGCGCGCCGCGTGAAGCTCATCCTCCAGGCGGCGGCCGTCCTCGTGGTCGCCTCGCTCGTCGTTCTCCTCGGCTGGCAGGTCGCGCGGCAGGAGGAGGGTCGCGGGCTCGCCGCCGCCCTCGAGCGCGGCGAGCGACCGCTCGCCCCGCAGCTCGAGTTCGACACGCTGGACGACGACGGGACGATCCGCCTCTCCGACTACCGCGGCAAGGCCGTCGTCCTCAACTTCTGGGCCTCGTGGTGCGAGCCGTGCAAGCAGGAGGCGCCCCTTCTCCAGGAGACCTGGGAGCGCTACCGCGACGAGGGCCTCGTCGTGCTCGGGATCGACGCGCAGGACTTCCGCACCGACGCTCGGGAGTTTGTCGAGCGCTACGGCCTCACGTACCCGATCGCCTACGACGGGAACGGCGCGAGCCTTGGCCGCTTCGGGAACACCGGCTTCCCGGAGACCTGGTTCATGGGGCGCGACGGCCGCCTCGTGGGCGAGCACATCATCGGCGAGTTCGACCGCGAGCAGCTCGAGGAGAACGTGCGCGCCGCGCTCGGGACCGCGCGATGAGGCGCCTGCCGTTCCTCCTCGTCGTTGCCCTGCTCGCGGCCGCGTGCGGCGGCGGGGACGACGAGAGCCCGACGCTGGCCGAGCTCGAGAAGAAGTTCATCTGTCCGACGTGCCAGACGACGCTCGAGCTCTCCAACGCCCCGATCGCGGACCGGATGCGCGCGTTCATCCGCGGGCGGATCGCGGCGGGAGACTCGGAGCGCGAGATCTCCGACGCACTCGTCGCGCAGTTCGGCGAGGGCGTGCTCGCCGCGCCGCCGAAGGAAGGCTTCAACCTGCTCGCCTGGGTGCTGCCGCTGGCCGGCGGCGCCGTGGCGATCGGCGCCCTCGCCGTGGCGCTCCGCCGCTGGAGCCGCACGAGGGCGGAGCCGGGCGCCGCCGCCACCCCGTCCGCGAACGGGCGCCC
>JBOHAK010000306.1:0-3494 GCA_050697795.1 Gaiellaceae bacterium | reverse complement strand
ATGTTTCCCCCACGTGCCCCCTTCATTGAGACAGTGACGGAACCTCCCGGTTCCCTCACACACCCTCCACGCGCTCATAGGCCAGAGGTTGGCCTATGAGCGACTACGCGGAGTTCGCGCCGGACCCGCGCGTCGTCGTCGGCGGCTACATCGAGGCCGACCCGGACTTCTCCGCGGGCCTCGCGGCGGAGACCCCGGCGGGCGTCGACGAGGAGACCTTCAAGACGGCGATGCGCTCGCTCGCGAGCGGCGTCGTGATGGTGGTCGCACAGCGGGGCGACCGCCTCTGGGGCCTGACGATCAGCGCCTGCTGCTCGATCTCCGCCAATCCCCCGCAGGTGCTGATCTCGCTCGCGGACGACGCGAGCTGCCTCGACGCGATCCTCGACACGGGCCGCTTCGGGCTCAGCGTCCTTCGCGACGACCAGAAGCACCTCGCCGAGCTCGGCGCCGTCCCGGGCGGGCCCAAGTACGTGGACGCCTTCTGCCAGGACGCCGGCTCGGGCCGCGGGACGACGATGATCGCCGGGGCGCTCGTCCATGTCGACTGCGCGGTCGCGCGCGTCTTCGAGGTGAGCGACCACACGATCCTGATCGGGAACGTCGAGGCGGTCGTGACGCCGGAGGGCCCGGGCGGCCCGCTCCTCTACTTCGACCGCACCTTCCACACGCTCGGGGAGCCCCTGGATGAATGAGCGCTACGACGTGATCTTCGTCGGGAGCGGCATCAACTCCCTCGCCGGGGCCGCGCTGCTCGCCAGGGCGGGGCGGCGCGTCCTCGTGCTCGAGCGGAACGACTACCTGGGCGGCGCGATCCGGACCGCGGAGATCACGGAGCCGGGCTTCGTCCACGAGGTCCTCGCCGCGTGGCACCCGCTCTTCGTCGGCTCGGCCGCCTATGCGGAGCTCGCCGCGGACCTGCACGCGCGCGGGCTCGAGTACCTGAACACCGACCTGCCGACGGCGTCGCTCTTCCCGGACGGCACGAGCGCGTTCCTCACCATGGACCACGACGCGAACGCGGAGGAGCTCGAGCGTCACGCGCCCGGCGACGGCGAAGCCTGGAACCGGGTCGTCGCCGAGTTCATGCCGAATGCCGACCTCGCCTTCGGCGTCCTCGGGACCGAGCTCTGGTCGCGCGCGGGCGCGGGGCTCGGCGTGAAGGCCTACCGCAAGCTCGGCCGCCGCGGCCTGGTGGAGTTCGCGGGCTCGCTCCTCACCTCGTGCCGCGACTTCGTCACGGAGACGTTCTCGTCGCCGCAGGCCCGCGGTCTGCTCGCTCCGTGGGTTCTGCACACGGGCCTCGGACCGGACGCCGCCGCCTCGGGCTTCATGACGAGGGTGATCGCGGTGGCAATCGAGCTGGGCGGGATGCCGGTGCCGGCGGGCGGCGGAGCCAGGCTCGTCGAGGCCCTCGCCGGGATCGTGCGCGACGCGGACGGGGCGTGCGAGACCGACCGGGACGTGGAGCGCGTGCTCGTTCGGGACGGGCGCGCCGCGGGCGTCGAGCTCGCCGGCGGCGGGACGGTGGACGCCGGCGAGGCCGTCGTCGCCAACGTCACTCCGACGCAGCTGTACGAGCGCCTCCTCGCCGGGGCGTCGGTGCCGCGCGAGGCGAGCGAGGCGGCTGCCAGGTTCCGGTACGGGCGCGCCGAGATGCAGATCCACATGGCGCTCTCGGAGCCGCCGCGCTGGGTGGGGGACGAGCGCCTGGGGCGAACGGCGATCGTCCACGTCACTCCGGGGCTCGACGGCGTCTCGCGCGCGGTGAACGAGGCCGACCGCGGCCTCCTGCCCGCCGAGGCGACGATCGTCTGCGGCCAGCCGACCACGATCGACCCTTCCCGGGCCCCGGAGGGAGCGTCGATCCTCTGGATCCAGCTCCAGGAGCTACCCTCCCGCGTCAAGGGCGACGCCGCCGGCCAGCTCGACGTCGGCGACGGAGCCTGGACAGAGGCCCTCCGGGAGCGCTACGCCGACCGCATCCAGGCGCGGCTCGCGCGCCAGATGGAGAACCTCGACTCGGCTCTCGTGAAGCGCGTCGTGCTCTCGCCGGCCGACCTCGAGGCCGCCAATGTGAACTTCGTCGGCGGCGACATCTACAGCGGCTCCTGCGCGCTCGACCAGAACCTCGTCTGGCGCCCTCGGCCCGAGCTGCCGGGCCATGCGACGCCCGTATCCGGCCTGTACCACGTCGGCGCGAGCACCCATCCGGGCCCCGGCCTCGGCGCCGGCTCCGGGACGCTCGTCGCGAAGGAGCTCCTCAGGCAACCGCTACCGAGACGTGCTCTCGACCGTCTCGGAGGCCTGGTGAAGCGGGTTTGACACTTGATAAATCATCCTTCAGAGTCGAGCGCCTGCGGGCGTCACGACCCCTGATCCGACAGGAGGTAACGCGTTGAAGTTCAGCCTGTACTCGGAGATCCAGCACTGGCCCGGGAAGCCGGTGGCCCGCCTCTACGACGAGGTGGTGGAGCAGGTCGTCAACGCCGACCGGCTCGGCTTCGACGCCTATGCCGCGATCGAGCACTTCTTCTTCCCGAAGTTCTCCGTCTCGGCGAACCCCTTCGCGCTCTGGGGGCTCTGCGCGGCCCGGACGAAGCGAATCAGGTTCCGCACGCTCGGCCACGTGCTCCCGTACCACAACCCCGCCGTCCTGGCCTCGCAGATCGCCGCGGCCGACCTCTTCCTCGGCGGGCGCTACGAGTTCGGCGCGCTCCGCGGCCACGGCTGGATCCCGCTGAAGGCGGGGGTGCCGATCGGGGAGACGCGCGACCGCTACGAGGAGTCGCTCGACATCCTCTTCACGGCGCTCGAGAACGAGCGCTTCTCCTTCGACGGCGACTTCTACAAGATCGACGACTCGCACGTCGTCCCCCGGCCCCGCGGCCGCTTTCGCGTGTTCCTCGGCGGCACCAGCGACCGCACGTACGAGCTCGCGGCCGAGCGCGGGTGGGCGGTCGTCGTGCCGCCGCTCCTACCCTACGCGGCCCTGAAGGACCAGCTCGACCTCTACCGGGCCAAGTGCGCCGAGCACGGCACGGAGCCCGACATCGTCTGGATCCACGCGTGCTACCTCGACGAGGACCGCGACACGGCCAGGCGCGAGGCCGAGCAGGGGATGAAGCAGTTCCTGGCCGGGAACGCCTCGCCCCTCACCGAGGGCGACGAGCTGCCGCCCGCGGACGAGCTCGAGGCCGCCGGCTACGGGTTCTACGCGGCCGGCATCCTCGAGAAGCTCGCGGAGACGCCGTACGAGGAGATGATCGAGGGCGACATCGTCTGGGTCGGGACGCCCGAGGACGTCGTCGAGCGCATCGAGGCGGTGCGGGACGTATGCGAGGGCCTCACCGAGATCTCGATCACCGTCAACGCCGGCGGGTTCGAGCACTGGCAGGCGATCAAGGCGCAGGAGATCTTCGCCGCCCGGGTGATGCCGCACTTCCGCCAGGGCGTCGAGGCCGAGGTCGCCGGAGACCGCGCCTACGCCTGAG
>JBOHAK010000305.1:0-2703 GCA_050697795.1 Gaiellaceae bacterium | reverse complement strand
GCTACGACTACGTCGACTTCGTCGGTACCGGGACGGTCGCTACGGCTGTGCTCTTCTCGAGCGCCTTCCCGGCCATGTTCGGGACGTTCGTCAAGTACCAGTTCCAGCGCACCTACGACGCGATCCTCGCGGCTCCCGTGGACACCGAGGAGCTCGTGACCGCCGAGGCGCTCTGGATCGCCACGCGCGCGGGCGTCTACGGCTGCGTGCCGATGGTCGTCGCGCTCGTCTTCGGGCTCGAGCCGGCCTGGGGGATGCTCACTGTGCCGCTGATCGCCTGGATCTCGGGCCTCGGCTGGGCGTGCTTCGGGATCTCGATCGCCGGCTTCGCCAAGTCGTTCGAGAACTTCAACTACGTCGTCAGCGCAGTCCTCACGCCGCTCTTCCTCGTGGCCGGCACGTTCTTCCCACTCGACCAGCTCCCCGAGTGGATCCAGGTGCTGGCAAACCTGAACCCGCTCTACCACACGGTCGAGCTCGTGCGCCACGCCGCCTTCGGCACCGCCCGGTGGACGGACCTCCTGCGGGTCGGCGCGCTCCTAGTCTTCGGCGTCGTCATGTGGCGCATCGCGATCCACGCGATGACGCGCAAGCTCATCGACTAGCCGCCGCACGAGCGGCGCTGAAGAGCGCGACCTCGCCCTTGAGGCCCTTGAGGGTCACGGGCCCGATCTCCCGGAAGTCGACGCCCTCCACGTTCGTGCCCTCGTTCACCTCGCCGCTCACCAGCACCTCGCCGGGCCGCGCGTAGTCCGCGATGCGCGCGGCGACGTTGACAGTCCTCCCGAAGTAGTCGCCCTCGCGGAAGATCACGCGCCCGGCGCTCACGCCCACGCGCGCGCGGACGTGGATCGCCTCCTGCGTCTGCTCCACCAGGTCGAGCGCGCTCAGCACGGCTTCGCCCGGCTCGGGGAAATGGAACATCACGCCGTCGCCCAGCCACTTCACCGTGTGCCCGCCGTGCGACTGAGCCGCATGGTGCACGAGACTCGCCAGGCGGCCGGCGAGCTCGGCGGCGGCCTCGTCCCCCCACTCCTCCGTGAGCGCCGTGTACCCGGTGAGGTCGAGGAAGGCGATCGCGGCAGGGGGCTGCCCTCGCTTCGGGGCCCAGCCGAGCTCCTGCAGATAGTCCTCCGTGGTTCCGACGATGAACGAGTAGATCTCGTGCTCGAGGTGGCGGCGGCGGAGCCAGACGAGGAGCCGCTCGGAGAGATCCATCACCTGGGTGCCCATCTCGGTTACCAGCCGTCGTCTTCCCTCCGGTGTCGACTCGAGCTCGCGGATACGCGACAAGAGTGCGGTGCTGGCGAGCTGAAGCTCGGACACGACGACGCGGCGCAGGTTCTCGCCGTACGTCCGCGCCAGCCGGGCGAGCACCTCGTCGTCCGCGGAGTCCCAGACGGCCAAGAAGTCGGCGAGCATGCGGGCGTCGTCCTCCCGCAGGCGCGACTCCTCCGACGGCTGGGGCAGGCCGAAGTCGCCGACGAGACGGTGCAGGAAATCCGCCGACCGCCCCGTCTCGCCCGCGAGCTCGGCGAAGCTCTGGGCGAACGCCGCCGGGTCGGGGAGGTAGAGCCCGAGGTTCTCGTAGGACACCTCGCCGGTCGCACTTCCCCGCGCGATCAGCTCTAGGTCGACTCCGCTCGCCTCGAGCGCCTGCATGAGCCGCACACGGTGGACGTCGGCCACCTCGAACGGCTCGGCTTCCGCGCCGCGGCCGAGCACGCCGAGCTCGACGAAACGCCGGACCGTGTCCGGCGAGCAGCCCGACCGGTCGGCGAGCTCGCGTCCGAAAGCCCCATCCGCCGAGCATTGTGGAGCAACCGGCGTAAGAAGCGTCCGGGCCGCGACGCAAACGAAGAAGAGATCCAATCCCACCCTCACAGGAGGTGCTGACACCGATGGCATCGCACGCTGAGAGAGGACGGCTCGCGGAGCCCGCCTACCAGGCGTACCTGCTCCTGAGAGTCGGGTTCACGGCCGCTCCGATCCTCTTCGGGCTCGACAAGTTCTTCAACTGGATGGTCGACTGGCCCGACTACCTGGCCCCCTGGGTGAACGACATCGTCCCCGGCAGCGGCCAGGACTTCATGTACTTCGTCGGCGTCGTCGAGATCGCGGCCGGGATCCTGGTCGCGCTGGCGCCGCGCCTCGGCGCCTACGTCGTCGCGGCCTGGCTGGCGGGCATCGTCGTCAACCTGCTGACGGTCGACCCGCCCACCTACTACGACATCGCGCTCCGCGACTTCGGGCTCCTGCTCGGGGCGCTCACGCTCGGCCGCCTGGCCGGCGCGTTCCACTCGGCTCCCGCGGTCTCCCCCGCCGAGAAGCCGCTGCGCCGCGCCGCCTGAGGGCGGCCTCGGGCAGGACAGTCGAGCTCGCCGCGGCGGGCGCGGCTGTCCTGCCTCGCCGCTTTCGCCTCGCCGCTTTCGTCAGGCCCCCTCCTAGAGGAGTTGCTCGCCGCTCACGAGCGCCCGCAGGCTCTCGTGCTCCTCGCGGCAGGCGGGGCACCCCTCGAGGTGGGCGCGCAGGCCGGGCACGGCGGCGTCCGCGTCGGCGCCGGCGACTTCGAGCTCGACATAGCGGTCGAGCTCCTCGAAGCACTCGTCGCAGCCGACCTCTGGCTCGCCAGGGCCGAGCAGACGGACGAGGGCTTGCTTGCGCTCGGGTCGCTCCATCATCTCTCCTCCAGGGCGGTCAGCG
>JBOHAK010000304.1:0-2711 GCA_050697795.1 Gaiellaceae bacterium | reverse complement strand
GCGTCAGGCTCCTCGCGCTCGCGCTCCTCGTCCTCGCCGCCGTCGCCGGCGGTCTCGTCGCGCTCGGGCTCCTGCTCGACGACGGCGTGCCCGGGCTGCCGGACGGTGTCGGCGGGGGAGGAGGCGGCGGGGAGACGGCGGTGACCCTGCGTGCCGCGACGGACTACGACCCGGAAGGCGGCGACGGCGAGCACCCAGAGGAAGTGCCGGGGGCGACTGACGGCGACGCCTCGACCTACTGGACGACGGAGACGTACTCGAACTTCTCGAAGTCGGGCGTCGGCATCGTCCTCGATGCCGGGAGCGCCGTCGGGCTGGCACGCCTCGTGATCACGAGCGACACGCCGGGCTTCACGGCCGAGATCAGGGCGGGCGACCGCCGGCAGGGCCCCTTCGACCCCGTCTCGGAGGCGCAGCAGGTGGGTCGCCGGGCCTCCTTCGACCTCGAGACGGACGGCGAGCGGCGCTTCTACCTCGTGTGGATCACGGATCCCAACACGACCGCGCACGTGAACGAGGCGCGCGGTTTCGCCTCCGGCTAGGTGCCCCTCCAGGCAATGGACGCCGCACTTCTGCCCCGCGATCACGCGGCGCCGGAGCCCACCCTCGCCCTCACCAAGGCTTCCTCAGCCTTGGCTTCGGTCGAGTGCGGACTCCGGCTTGGTGCTCGCGACGCAGAAGCGGGGCACCATCACCTGAAGGAGCACCGCTAGTACCGAAGCCCGGCGCGGCGCTCGTGGCGCTCGAGCGCGAGGGCGATCAGGCGGTCGAGGAGCTCCGGGTAGGGGATGCCGGAGGCCTCGAAGAGCTTCGCGTACACGCTCGTCTCCGTGAACCCGGGGATCGTGTTCAGCTCGTTCACGATCGGCTCGGAGTCCTCGCCGAGGAAGAAGTCGATCCGCGCCATCCCCTCGCACTCGGTGGCCACGAACGCGGCGACGGCCAGCTCCTGGATCCGGGCCGCGGCCTCGTCCGGGATCGGAGCGGGGATGACGATGTCGGAGCCGGCCTCGTCGTACTTCGCGCCGTAGTCGTACCAGTCGGCGCTTCGGGGCACGATCTCCCCGACCGCCGAGGCGCGCGGGGGCGAGTCGACGTTCCCGAGCACGCCGCACTCGACCTCACGGCCCCGCATGAGCTCCTCGATCAGCACCTTCTCGTCGTGGAGGCGCGCGAGCTCGACGGCCGCGGCCAGCTCGTCCTCGGAGCGGACCTTGCTGATCCCGACCGACGAGCCGAGGCGGGCCGGCTTCACGAAGACCGGGTAGTCGAACGGGTGCTCCACCGGGTCGCCGAGGCGGAGGACGACGTGCCGGGCGACCGGGACGCCGCGGTCGCGGAGCACTGCCTTGCACAGGTCCTTGTCCATGCAGAGCGCGGAGGCGGCGACCCCGGCCCCCACGTACGGTACGCCCGCGAGCTCGAGCAGCCCCTGCACCGTCCCGTCCTCGCCGAAGGGCCCGTGGAGAACGGGTACGACGACGTCCACGCCGGCCAGGACGTCGGGCGGCCGCTGCTCCACCGGCACGGGCAGGGTCTCGCGCGCTCCGGGCGCCAGCTCGGCCGGGCGCCCGCGTGGAAGCTGCCAGCGCCCGTCCCGGTCGATCTCGATGCTCGCGACGTCGTAGCGGTCGGAGTCGAGGCCCTCGACCACGGAGCGGGCCGAGCCGAGCGAGATCTCGTGCTCGCTCGAGCGCCCGCCCATGAGCACCGCTACTCGCAGCTTCGCGATCGTGACTCCAGGCCTAGGGGAAGATAAGCCGGCCGACGAAGATCGTCACGGTGGAGCCCCGCTCCGCCTCGGTCGTCCCCGGCGGGTCCTGCTCGAGCACGATGCCCTCCTCGCTCGGCTCGGACGTGTCGCGGGCCACCCCGCGCGGCCGGAAGCCGGCCTCCTCGAGTGCCGTGCGCGCCTCGTCGGCCTCCATGCCCGTGACGTCCGGGACGGCGACCACGTCGGGGCCGGTCGAGATCGTGATCTGCACCGTGGAGCCGCGATCGGCCTGGATGCCCGGGTCGGGGTTCTGCGCCGACACGAGCCCCTCGGGCGTGTCGTCGTCCGGCGCCTCGACGACGGACACCTCGAAACCCTCCTGCTGGAGCTCCTGCCGGGCGCTCTCCTCCGTCTGGTCGAGCACGTCCGGCACCGCGACCTGCTCGGTGCCCTGCGACACGCGGATGACGATCTCGGTGCCCTCCTCGACCTGCTCGTCCGCCCTCGGGTTCTGGGAGGCGACGATCCCCTCCTCTTGCGGCGAGAAGACGTTCACCCGGCGCCAGTCGAGACCCGCGTCCTCGAGCACCTCGATTGCCTCCTCGAAGGTGAGGCCGACCACGCGCGGCACCTGGACCAGGCGTGGCCCGGTGGAGACGACGATCGTGACCGTCTCCCCCTGCGCGATGCGGGCCCCCGCATCGGGCGACTGCGAGATGACGAAGTTCGCCTCCACGTCCGAGCTGGCTTGTTCTTCGACCTCCGCCTGCAACCCCGCCCGCTCGATGCGCTCGACGGCCAGCTGGCGCTCGATCCCCTCCACGTTCGGGACGCTCACGGGCTCGGAGGCCTCCAGCTGCTCCTGGATCTGGCTGTAGACCCACCAGCCGGCGAACGCCGCCGCGGCCAGGAGCAGGAGGACGAGTAGCCACGGCACCCAGCGCCGCCGCTTGCGCGGCGGCTCGTCGTAGCCGCCTGCTGGTGGATAGGTCGGCGG
>JBOHAK010000303.1:0-4812 GCA_050697795.1 Gaiellaceae bacterium | reverse complement strand
GCACTGGCCCTCCTCGCGGTCGTCCAGTTCATGGTCGTCCTGGACATCGCGATCGTGAATGTCGCCCTTCCGTCGATCCAGGTCGATCTCGGGTTCTCGCAGGAGAACCTGCAATGGGTGATCAGCGCGTACGCGCTCGTCTTCGGCGGCTTCCTGCTCCTCGGCGGGAGAGCGGCAGACCTGCTCGGGCGCCGGCGCATCTTCCTCGCGGGGGTCGTCGTGTTCACGCTCGCGTCGCTCCTCGCCGGCCTGGCGTGGTCCGAGGCGTCGTTGATCGCGGCGCGCGCGGTCCAGGGGCTCGGAGCGGCGATCATCACGCCGGCCGCGCTCTCGATCCTCTCGACGACGTTCGCCGAAGGGCGCGAGCGGAACATCGCGCTCGGCGTCTGGGGCGCCGTCGGCGGCTTCGGCGCCGCGGCGGGCGTGCTCATGGGCGGGATCCTCACGGATGCGCTCAGCTGGGAGTGGATCTTCTTCGTGAACGTCCCGGTCGGCGTCGTCGCCTTCGCGCTCGCGCCGATCCTGCTCGCAGAGAGCCGCGATGCCCGCGCGAAGTCGTTCGACGCGCTGGGCGCGGTGCTCGTGACCGGCGGCCTCTCCCTGCTCGTCTACGCGATCACGCAGGCGGGGCAAGAGGGATGGCTGGCCGGCGAGACCCTCGCCTCCCTCGGGGTCGCGGCCGCGCTCCTGGTCGGCTTCGTCGGCTGGGAGCTCCGGCATCCCGAACCGCTCATGCGCTTCGGCATCCTGCAGACCCGGACCGTGAGCGGCGCGAACGTGGCCGGCTTCATCATGGGCACGGCCATGTTCTCGATGTTCCTGATGCTGACGCTCTACATGCAGCAGGTGCTCGGCTACTCGGCCATGAAGACCGGCGTCGCGTACCTCGCCGTCGCAGGCACGGCCATCGTCTGGTCGGCGGTCGCGGCGCAGCTCGTCACGCGCGTCGGCGTGAAGCCGGTGCTGGTCACCGGGATGGCGACCCTCACCGCGGGCCTCGTGTACTTCACGCAGGTCTCCGTCGGAGGGTCGTACCTCGCGGACCTGCTCCCGGGCTTCCTGTTGATCGGCGTCGGCATCGGCTTCTCCTTCGTGCCGATCTCGATTGCGGCGCTCGCGGGCGTGCAGGACGCGGAGGCGGGCCTCGCCTCCGGGCTGATCAACACCTCGCAGCAGATCGGCGGGGCGCTCGGCATCGCCGCGCTGTCGACGATCGCCACGTCGCAGACCGAGAACGCGGTCGCCGCCGGCTCCGCCCTGCCCGTCGCGCTCGTCGACGGCTTCACGGCGGCCTTCGTCGCCGGAGTCGTGATCGCGGGCCTCGGGATCGTCGCCGCGCTGACGCTCATCCGCCGGGACGAGCTCGAGCGGGCGCCCGAAGCGGAACCCGCGTTCGACCTCGCGGCCTAGACCCCTCGCTGGGGGAGGGCTCGGCCCTCCCCCAGCGGGCGCCATCCGGGCGGAGGATCGTGGCCGCCGCCGCGGAAGTCCCAAATCGTGGGTGGCCGCGCCGCGCATCGTGCTGCACTCTTCCTACGTATGCGTTGGTTCGATCTCGACCGTGGACCCGAGGTAGCGGTGGAGGAGCCGCCGCTCTCCGACGAGGAGCTCGCGTACCGGGCGGCCTCCGGCGACCGGGGCGCGTTCGAACGCCTGCACGCGCGTCACTTCCCGGGCCTCTACGACTTCGCCGTTCGTGTCGTGCGGGACCGCAGGCTGGCCGCCCGAGCCGTGAAGGCCGCCGCGGCCGCGGCGCGGGCGGACCTCGTGGACGGCCGCTGGCGCGGGCCGCCGAGGACCCTGCTCTACGTGACGCTCCACGGCGCCGCCCTGGACTCGCTCCTCGCCGAGGGAGCCGTGGTCGCCGAGGAGCCGGCGCTTCCCCTCGCAGCGCCCGGTGGAGACGCAGAAGCCGTCTGGAGGTCCGCCGCCGCCCTCGCGCCGCAGGACTACGCGCTGGTCGACCTCCACGTCCGGCGGGAGCTCGGGGCCGACGAGCTCGCGGCCGGCCTCGGCGTCGCCCGCGGCGCCCTGGCCCTCCGGCTGGAGCGTCTGCAGCGGGACCTCGGCGCGTATGCGGGCGGCATCGATGCCTCCACGGCGGCCCGGATCCTGCGGGAGCTCGACCCGGTGGAGCCCCCCGGCCCTCGCATCCCGCACGGGCGGCCGAGCGGGCGCAGGCCCCTGCTCGTCGTCGCGGCAGTCCTGCTCGCGGCGGTGACCACGGGGGCCGTGCTGGCCGCCCGGGGAGGCGGAGTCGATGACCCCGCCGAGCTCAGCAGCCTCAGCCATCGCATCGGCCAGGCGGGCGCGAACGTCGTCGCCATCTCCTGGTCGCCCCAGCCGGACGGGGAGGGCTACTCCGTCCTGTGGACCCGCGATGCCGAGGGCCGGCCCGACGAGACCGTCGACCTCCCGGCGTCGGCCACGAGCGCACGGAGCCGCGCGCTCCCTCCCGGCAGGTGGTGGTTCGCGCTGCGAACGCACGGCTCTGGGGACGACTGGAGCGAGGGCGTCCGCCTCGGCCCCTTCGTCGTTCCCGACGCGCCGGCGGCGCAGCTCGCCGAGCGCCCGCCGGCGGCGTCGCGGTCCCCCGCCGCCTCCTTCCGGTTCGACGCGTCCGAGGTCGGGGCCAGATTCGAGTGCGCCCTCGACGGGGCCGACTTCCGTGCCTGCGACTCGCCGCGCAACTACCGGCGCCTGACGCAGGGCGAGCACCGCCTCGCCGTGCGTGCGATCGGGATCTCCGGCGTCGCCGGCGAGCCGGCCGTCTACGAATGGACGATCGACACCCGCGCTCCGAAAACCCGGTTCACGCGCGAGCCTCCGTCGGCGACGCGCGCCAAATCTGCCCGCTTCCGGTTCGCGGCGAACGAGCGCGGCGTTCGCTTCGCCTGCAAGCTCGACGACTCCCCCTGGCATCGCTGCCGCTCGCCGCAGTCGTTGTCCAACCTCACCGAGGCGACGCACCGCTTCGCCGTCAAGGCCCGGGACGCTGCAGGGAACGTCGACGGGACGCCGGCGGTCGTGAGCTGGGCCGTCGACCGCACGCCCCCGGACACCGTGATTCGCGGGGGCGGCGCGGCCACGGGACGGACGGCCCGCTTTACGCTCGCCGCCACCGAGTCGGGAGTCGGCTTCACCTGCTCCCTCGACGGGGCGGCCTTCACGAGCTGCTCGTCCAGCCTCGTCCTCTCGGGCCTCGGCGCCGGGGCGCACACGCTCCGCGTCCTCGCTCGCGACGAGGCGGGCAACGCCGACGCGACCCCGGCGCAGCGTAGCTGGAGGGTCGACACCCGCCCGCCGGAGACGCTCCTGGTCGAGCACCCGCCGTCCGTGACGCGCAGCACGACCGCCACCTTCGCGTTCTCCGCCACGGAGGGCGGCGCGACGTTCCAGTGCAGCCTCGACGGGCGCGCCTTCTCCGCGTGCCCCTCACGCATCACGTACATCGGCCTCACGCCGGGGCTTCACGTCCTCACGGCGCGGGCGCGCGACCGGGCCCGCAACGTGGACCCCACGCCGGTCAGCTGGCGCTGGCGCGTACGCTGAAGGCTCCGGGACGAGGGCCCGCTCCATCCGTGCGCACGCGGCTGCTCCGACATCTACCTCACCGCCGCGGCGGCGACATCGCCGTCGATCTCGGCACGGCGAACACGGTCGTCTTCGTCCGCGGCCACGGCATCGCCCTCTTCGAGCCGTCGGTCGTCGCGATCGACGAGACGTCGAACGAGGTGCTCGCGGTCGGGAAGGAGGCGCGACGGATGATCGGCCGCACGCCGGCCACGATCCGCGCGACGCGCCCGCTCCGCCACGGCGTCATCGCGGACTTCGAGGTGACCGAGCAGATGCTCCGGCACTTCATCCGCAGGACGATCGGCAGCCGCCTGGCCCACCCCCGCGTCGTGCTCTGCGTGCCGAGCGGCATCACGGAGGTCGAGCGCCGGGCGGTCGAGGAGGCCACGCTCGTGGCGGGCGCACGCGAGGTCTGCCTGATCGAGGAGCCGATGGCGGCGGCCATCGGCGCCGATCTCCCCGTCGCCGAGCCGGCGGCGAGCATGGTCGTGGACATCGGCGGCGGGACGACCGAGGTGGCGGTCATCGCGCTCGGCGGGATGGTGGTCTGGAACTCGATTCGCGTCGGCGGCTACGAGATGGACGAGGCCATCGTCGACCACGTCCGCAAGAGGCATGGCCTGCTGATCGGGCAGGAGCGGGCCGAGGGGGTCAAGATCGAGATCGGCGCCGCCAGCGCCGGGACGCCGGCTGCGGAGGCGGATGTGGCCGGGCGCGACCAGGTCACGGGGCTCCTCCAGCGGCGCGCCCTCCACTCCGACGAGGTGCAGCTGGCGCTGGAAGGGCCCGTCGTCCGCATCGTGGACGCCGTCAAGGAGACGCTCGAGCGAACGCCGCCGCAGCTGGCAGCCGACGTGGTCGAGCGCGGGATCGTCCTGGCGGGCGGGGGAGCGCTCCTGCGGGAGATCGACGAGCGCCTGCGCTGGGAGACCGGGGTCGCCGTGCACCGCGTCGAGTCGCCGCTCATCTGCGTCGCGCTCGGCGCCGGCCGGAGCCTCGAGGAGTTCGAGGTGATGGCGCAGGCCGCCCGCAACAAGTGAGACGCCCCATGGTGTTCGCAACCGAGCGACGTTCAGGACGGGCATCGTCGTCCTGGTCTACTCGCCCTGGGTCCTCCGGGAAGGAGTCCCGGAGGGGACCGCGTAGGACGAGGACATGCGACCGACTCGCCTCACGGCGGTCGCGGCGCTCGTCCTCGTTCTCGTAGCAGCACCCCGTGGCGAAGCCGCCGTCCCG
>JBOHAK010000302.1:0-1931 GCA_050697795.1 Gaiellaceae bacterium | reverse complement strand
GGGGTCCGAAGATGGCCAGACGCACTCTCGCGGCGCTCGGCGCCGCCCTCGCCGTGCTCGTGCCGGCGGGGACCGCAGAGGCCGACGTCAAGATCAGCGACCGCGCTTACGTCCGCCACGACGGGGGCACGGACGTGACCATCGCGGCGTGCTCGGCGAACAACCGCCAGCAGAACGAGCCGTCCGCGGCGGTCGCCCCGCACGACGCGGACCTGATGGTCGCCGGCGCCAACGACTACTGTCCCGTGCCCACCGCAGGGGACAGCTGGGCCGGCTTCTACTACTCGGCGGACGGCGGCGGCACGTGGACGAACAGCCTGCTGCCGGGCTACTCGACCGACACCTCGGCCGAGGGGCAGGCCTCGCCGCTGCACGGCCTCGTCACCGCCGCCGGCGATCCGGTGCAGGAATGGGACAACGCCGGCCACGTCTACTACGGCGGCATCGCGTTCAACCGCACGCAGCCGGCCATCGGCTCGATCTGGCTGGCCCGCTACAACTGGCAGGCCGGGGCCGCGCCCGACTACGAGTTCACGACGCTCGTCTCCCGCGGAGCCTCGAGCCCGCTCTTCATCGGGAACTTCGAGGACAAGGTCCAGCTCGGCGTCGACCGCGGGGCCACGAGCCCGCACGCGGGCAACGTCTACATGTGCTGGACGCGCTTCAACGCGAACCCGAACGCCAACTCGGTCTTCTTCGCGCGCTCGACCGACGGCGGGCGGTCGTTCTCGCTCCGCCGGATCTCCGGGACCGTCGCGGGGAGTCAGTTCTGCGACATCGCCGTGACGAGGAGCGGCGACGTCTACGTGGCTTGGCGCCAGTTCGAGGACGCACGCGGGAGCCAGGTGCAGCCGAACGCCGTGGTCTACGTCAAGTCGAGCAACGGGGGGCGGTCGTTTACCCGGCCAGAGGTCGCCGCCGAGTTCCTGCCCTGGGACCTCACCGACCACTACGGCGACCCGGTCGCCGCGGGACGGGCGACGTTCGAAGCCTGCCTCGCCGCCGACCGGACGCCAGGGCAGTGTCGCAGCCCGGAGCCGCGGAACGACGCGCGCGACTGCGGCGACGGCCCGCTCGCCTGTCAGTCGGGCTACGTCTTCTTCCGCCAGGCGAGCCAGGTGCGGATCACCGCCGACCCGCGGGCGACCGGGAATCCAAACGCCGTCTACGTCGTCTACGACGGCACGGTGCCGGGGACCCAGACGCCCACCGGAACGAGCTACGGCACGCTCGGCGTGTCCGGGACGGGCAGCCAGGGCGCGGTCTACTTCACGAAGACCACGAACGGCGGCGGAAGCTGGACGGCTCCGAGCCGGATCGACCCGCAGGCCACGGGCCACCAGTTCTTCGCGGACGTCTCGGCCGAGGCCGGTGTGCTCCACGCCGTGTGGCAGGACAGCAGGAACGACTGCGCGAGCGGGCCGCCCTCGACCCCGTCGGGAGGCGACTTCCGGACGGTCCCGATCGCGAACCGTCGTGTTGCGACGAACCCGCCGGGCGGCGTCAACTGCGAGCCGGGCGGGCCCGGCTCGGACACGGGCGGCGTCGACGCGGTCTATGCGACCTCGACGGACGACGGCGCGACGTGGGACACGGAGATCGTCTCGACCGCGCTGACGATGCCGCAGTACGAGCAGTTCGGGTTCCGCGACGTCCCGTTCTTCGGCGACTACAACTACGTGGCCGCCTCGGGGTCGACGGTTCTCCTCGACTGGACGGACCAGCGGGACACGCTCCCCGGCACCGATCCGCGCTACCCGGTGGACGGGATCGACGGATTCGACGTCCTGAACTGCCTGAACCCGGAGACCGGGGCCGACCCGTGCGCGAACGACGGCGGCCTGGATCAGAACATCTACGGGTTCGTCGTCGAGTAGGCCGTAAAAAAAGCCGGAAGGGCCGGCTTTGCCGGCCCTTCCGCTGTGCATCCT
>JBOHAK010000301.1:0-29562 GCA_050697795.1 Gaiellaceae bacterium | reverse complement strand
GAGGTGGGTTGCGCCGCCGCCGCGCGCGTGGAGGTCACCGGCTCGGTCCGCCGGAGCGAGTTCGCGCTGCGCGTGCCGGTGCGCGTTCTGCGCTTCGGCGCCGTCGAGCTCAGCGAGCGCGCCCGTCTCGACCTGCCGCCGGAGCGCGCCCCGCCTCAGGGCGCGATCCTCGAGGTCGTCGTCACCGTGGCGCGTCCGCGTGAGCCCGAGGAAGAGGGCGACTTCGACGAGGCCGGCTATCTCGCGCGTCAGGGTGTCCACGTCGTGCTCCGCGGCGGCACGTTCCGGGTGGTCGGGAAGCGCGGCGGGCTCGGCGGGGCCGCCGACCGACTCAGACGGGCGGTCTCGCGCTCCCTCGAAGCGGTACCGCCGGGCGAGCGGCGATCCGTGCTCGCGGGCATCGTCCTGGGCGAGGACGAGGGCCTCGACGACGAGCTGCGCGAGCGCTTCCGAACGTCCGGCCTCTACCACCTCCTGGCCGTCTCGGGCCAGAACGTCGCCTACGTCATGGGCGGGATGATCCTGCTCGCCTGGGCGCTGCACCTGCCACGGTGGGTCGGGCAGCTGGCCGCTCTCGCCGCCGTGGGGGGCTACGTCCTCGCGGTGGGCTGGCAGCCGTCCGTGATCCGAGCGGGGGTCGCGGGCAGCCTCGCGTCGCTGGCCTGGCTCACCTCGCGGCCGAGCGACCGCTGGTACTTCCTCCTCGTCGGCGCGGCCGTGCTCCTAGGCTGGAACCCGTACAGCCTGCTCGACCCGGGGTTCCAGCTCTCCTTCGCGGCGGTCGCGGCGATCTTCCTCCTCGTGCCGCGGCTCGACCGCCGCCTGGAGGGCTACCCGCTTCCGAGGAAGCTCGCGACGATCGTCTCCGTGTCCGGGGCGTGCGGCCTGGCCACGGCTCCGATTCTCTGGCTCCACTTCGGAGCGATCCCAATCTACTCCGTCCCCGCGAACGCGCTGGCGGCGCCCGTCGTCGCGCCTCTCCTGGGACTCGCCCTCGCCGCCGCCGCGCTGCATCCCCTGCTCCCCGGGGCGGCCGCCGTTCTCGCGTGGAGCGACGGCTGGCTGGCCGCCTACCTCGCCTTCTGCGCCAGGCTCGTCGGCGGGCTCCCCCATGCGCGGGCCGCGTCCGTCGAGGCCCTCGGGCTCCTGCTGGCGGCGGCTGCCGGCGTGGCGTTCCTCGTCTTCGCGAGGAGTCGCCGAATTCGCGGGTCCGTGCTGTTCGCCGGCCTCCTGCTCGCGCTCGTCGTCGCGTGGCGGAGCGCACCCGACGACCGTCTCCCGCCCCCAACCGGGCTTCGTCTCTCGGTTCTCGACGTCGGCCAGGGCGACGCGATCCTTCTCCAGGTGCCCCAGGGCGCCGTCCTCGTCGACCAGGGGCCACCCGAGGGGGAGGTGGCCGACCAGCTCGACGAGCTCGGTGTCGAGCGCCTCGCCGCGCTCGTGTTGACTCACCCCCAGCGAGACCACGTGGGCGGGGCGGCCGAGGTGCTCGAGCGCCTCGAGGTCGAGACCGTCCTCGATCCCGCCATCCGGGCTCCGAGCCCCGACCAGGAGTCCGCGCTGTCGGCCGCGCGCCGCCACCACGTTCCGGTCGTCACGGCGCAGGCCGGCCAGCGGTTTCGCGTCGGCGAGCTCCGCCTCGAGGTGCTCTGGCCGGACGGGCCGGCACCGGCCGGGGGCGATCCGAACGACCACGCCGTCGTCCTCCTCGCTTCGTACGGGAGCGTGGACGCGCTCCTCACGGCCGACGCGGAGGGGAACGTCACCGTCCCGCTTCGGCCGCCGCCGGTCGAGATCCTCAAGGTGGCGCACCATGGCTCGGCCGACGAGCGGCTGCCGTTCCTCCTCGAGCTCCTGCGCCCGCGGGTCGCCGTCGTCTCGGTGGGCAGCGGCAACGACTACGGTCATCCGGCGCCGTCCACGACCGCGGCGCTCGACGCGTCCCCGGACCTGGACGTCTACCGCACCGATCGCGACGGCCGCGTGACGATCGAGACGGACGGCGAGCGCATCACGGTCGCCGAGGCCGGCTGACTATGCTTGCCCGCGGTGGCCGAGAGCGAGCTTCGCCCGATCTACCTCCTCACCGGCGGCGACCGTCCCAAGATCCTGCGGGCCCTCGAGCGCCTCCGCGGTCGCTTCGGCCCGGAGTCCGTCGAGACGATCGACGCCGCGACCGCCGGCGGCGAGGAGGCCGTCGCAGCCTGCAACTCGCTCGGGCTCTTCTCCGGGGACGGCGGCCGACTCGTCGTGGTCGAGGGAGTCGAGCAGTGGAAGAAGGAGGACCAGGAGGCGATCGCCGGCTACGTCGCCAATCCGGTTCCCGGGGCGGTTCTCGCGCTCGTCGCCGGCGGGGATCTCAAGGGCTCGGCGCTTCCGGCTCTGGCTGCGAAGGCGGGCGAGGTGCTCGCGTACGACGTCCCGAGGCTCCGCGACCTTCCGTCCTGGGTGCGGGCGCAGTTCGAGCGCCTCGGCGTGGCCGTCGACGCGGACGGCGCGCGTGCGCTCGTCGAGGTTGTCGGCGAGGACGCGACGGCCCTGGCGACCGAGGTCGACAAGCTCGCCGCCTGGTCGGGCGGCGAACCGGTCGGCCGTCGCGACGTCGAGCTGCTGGCCGCGCCGGCGCACGAGTCGTCGCAGTGGGCGATCATGGACGCCTGGGGCGCCCGCGACCTCACGGCCGCACTCACCGCGTGCCATGCCGACCTGGAGCGCGGCGCCGAGCCCTTTCTCGTCGCCATGAGGCTCGGCTCGCAGGTCACGCTCGTGCGTCAGGTGCAGATGCTCCAGGAGGAAGGGCTGGGCGCCCGCGACATCGCCAAGCGCCTGCGCAAGCACGAGTACCGCGTCCGGAAGGCGCTCGGACACGCCGAGAACTACTCCCGCGACGAGCTCGACGAGGCTGTCGTCCGACTGGCCGAGCTCGACGCCGCCCTCAAAGGAGCGAGCCGGCTCGCGGGCGAGCTCGAGCTCGAGCGCGCGCTCATCGAGATCGTCCGGCGACCGGAACCAGCGGTCCGCCGCTGACGGTCAGGCGTCGCCGGACCGCGAGACCCCAGGAGCTCGCGAGCGGCCGCGAATCCGGGCGCTTCGGGGCACCCCGGCCCACCACCCGCTTTCGAGCCTAATCCCGAAATGCGCGCGTGTGGTGCGCGGAGTGTGCCGTGTTCGTGACAACCGCCCGGAGCTGCGACCGAGCGAAGCCCGCCGCTAGGAGCCGGCGGCGAGCCGGGCGGCCTGCGCCTTCTTGCGGGCGGCCCGGTTCGGGTGAACGGCGCGTTTCGCCGCGGCCTTGTCGATACAGCTCACGAACTCGCCGTGTGCGCGCGCGACCGCCTCGCCGTCGCCTTCGGCGGCAGCCGTCTCGAGCCGCTTGTACAGCGTCTTCGCGGCCGAGCGGTAGCGCAGGTTCTCGAGCCGCTGGCGGGCGGCGGTCTCGACGCGGCGCTTCTGCTGCTTGATGTTCGGCATACGGAGAAAAAGGCCCTGCGGGCCGGGCGAAATCGTAGCAGGAGTCCGATCCTCCGGCCGCTCGCCTATCCTCGCGCGCGTGAGCACGGGCGCGGAGGACGGGGCGGCAGAGCCGCGGCGGCGACGCCTCGCCCTGTCCACTGCGATCTTCGCCGCCGCGACCGGGCTCTCGAGGATCCTCGGGCTCGTTCGCGAGGTCGTCGTGCGCCGGATCTTCGGCGTCGAGGGCGAGATCAACGCCTTCACGGTGGCCTTCCAGGTGCCGAATCTCGTGCGCGCGCTGGCGGCCGACATGGCGCTCGGAGCGGCGTTCGTCCCTGTCTTCAGCGAGCTCCTGGAGAAGGAGCTGCGCGAGCGCGCGTGGCGGCTCGCTTCCACCCTCATCTGGCTCGTTCTCATCGTCCTCGGGGCGGCGACGGGGCTGTTCTTCCTGCTCGCGCCCTGGATCATGAGCCTCTTCGGCCTCGGCGAGCTCGAAAGCCTGGCGACCGGGCTTTCGCGCGTCCTCTTTCCGATCGTCGTTCTCATGGGCGTCTCGGGGATCGTCGTCGGGATCCTGAACTCCTACGAGGAGTTCACCGTCCCCGCGCTGATGCCGGTGCTCTGGAACGCCACGATCATCGCATCGCTCATCTTCGTCGTCCCCCGCTTCGACGACACCGAGGCGAAGCTCTACGTCTACGCGGGCGGGATCCTCGCCGGCACGGTCATCCAGGTGGTGACACCGGTCTGGTGGCTGCGGGGCAAGGACGGGCGCATTCGCGCCGTCCTCGATGTGCGCGACCCGGCGCTCAGGCGCGTCCTCACGCTGATGCTCCCGGTCACGCTCGGCATCGGGCTCATCAACTTCAACCTGGTCATCAACACGTTCTTCGCCGCGCGCTTCGTCGACCCGAACCTCGCGCCGAGCTCGATCGAGGCCGCGTTTCGCATCTACATGCTTCCGCAGGGGATGTTCTCCGTGGCCGTCGCGACCGTGCTCTTTCCGCGGCTCTCGCGCCTGGCCGCCCGGGAGGATCTCGTCGGCTTCCGGGACACGGTCTCGCTGGGGCTCCGGCAGATCGGGTTTCTGCTCCTGCCTGCGAGCGCGGTCAGCGCGGTGCTCGCCGAGCCCATCGTCCGGCTGCTCTACGAGCGCGGGGAGTTCACGTCCGACCAGACGCCGGTCGTCGCCGGCGCCCTCGCGGCGTTCTCGCTCGGGCTGACGTTCAACGGCACGATGCTGATGCTGAACCGGGCGTTCTTCAGCCTCCAGACGGCCTGGGTGCCGACCGCGGTCGCGCTCGGGAATCTCGGGCTGAACATCGCGCTGAACGCGGCGCTGTACCGCGTCGGCGTCTGGGGCATCCCGCTCGCCACCTCCCTCGTCAACATCGCCGGCACCGCGGCGCTCCTCGTCGTCTTCCGCCGCCGGCTGGGCCGGATGGACGCGACCGCGATCGCATCCTCCTACGCGCGCATCGCCGTGGCCTCTGCCGCCGCGGCCGGAGCGGCCTTCGGCGTCTGGTTCCTGCTCGACGAGACGCTGGGCCGTTCGCTCGGCGCCCAGGTCGCCTCGGTCGGCCTCGGGACCGCCGCCGGGGTCGCCGCGTTCGTCGGCCTCGCCCTGCTCCTGCGCGTCCGCGAGCTCCAGGCCCTACTCTCGCTCCGCCGCCGATCCGCTACAACGGACTCGGAATGAGCAGTCTCGAGCGGATCCGCAACTTCTCCATCGTCGCGCACATCGACCACGGCAAGTCGACGCTCGCCGACCGCATCCTCGAGGTGACCCAGACGCTGTCGCTGCGGCAGATGCGCGAGCAGGTGCTCGACTCGATGGAGCTCGAGCGCGAACGCGGCATCACGATCAAGGCGCAGGCGGTCCGCGTCGCCTGGCGGGGTCATCAGCTCAACCTCATCGACACTCCCGGCCACGTCGACTTCACCTACGAGGTGTCGCGTGCGCTCCAGGCCTGCGAGGGCGCGCTCCTGGTCGTCGACGCCGCCCAGGGGATCGAAGCGCAGACGCTCGCGAACGCGTACCTGGCGCTGGAGAACGACCTCGAGATCGTCCCCGTCGTGAACAAGATCGACCTGCCGCAGGCAGACCCGGGCGCGACCGCGGCGGACGTGGCCCAGCTCGTCGGCGAGGACTCGGAGCGCGTGCTGCGGATCTCGGCCAAGACCGGGGCCGGAATCGAGGACGTGCTCGACGCAGTCGTCGAGCGCATCTCGCCGCCCGAGGGCGACCCGTCGGCTCCGCCCCGCGCCCTGGTCTTCGACTCCTCCTACGACCAGTACAGGGGCGTCGTCGCGTTCGTGCGGATGGTGGACGGCCGCTTCACGCCGCGCCAACGGCTCCGCGCGATGGCGGCCGGAACGCGCTTCGAGGCCGAGGAGCTCGGCTTCTTCTCGCCCGATCGCAGCCCGACCGAGACGCTCGAGGCCGGCGAGGTCGGCTACGTCGTGACGGGCCTCAAGGATGTGAGCCGGCTGCGCGTCGGGGACACGCTGACCGCGGAGGAGCGGCCCGCCTCGGCGCCCCTGCCGGGCTACAAGGACGTCAAGCCCACGGTCTTCGCCGGTCTCTTCCCGACCGAGTCCGACGACTACCCGGACCTGCGCGACGCGCTCGAGAAGCTCAAGCTGAACGACGCCTCGCTCTTCTACGAGCCGGAGACCTCGCAGGCGCTCGGCTTCGGCTTCCGCTGCGGGTTCCTCGGGCTCTTGCACATGGAGATCGTGCGCGAGCGTCTCGAGCGCGAGTTCGACCTCGACCTGCTCGTCACGGCTCCCAACGTCGCCTACCGGGTGCTGACGAAGGGCGGGGAGGAGCTGGAGGTGCACAACCCGGCCGACATGCCGCGCGAGGTCGAGCTCGTCGAGGAGCCCTACATCCGCGCCGCGACGATCGTGCCGAAGGAGTACGTCGGCTCCGTCATGGAGCTGAACACCGACCGGCGCGGCCGCTTCCACCACATGGAGTATCTGAGCGAGGAGCGCGTCCTGCTCGCCTACGACCTGCCGCTCGCCGACATCGTCTACGACTACTACGACCAGCTCAAGAGCCGGACGCGGGGCTACGCGAGCTTCGACTACGACGTGCTCGGCTTCGAGGCGGGCGACCTCGTGCGGCTCGACGTCCTGCTCGCCGGCGACCCCGTGGACGCGCTCAGCCTCATCGTCCACCGCGACGCTGCCTACGGACGCGGGCGGGCCCTGGTCGACCGCCTGCGCGAGGAGATCCCGCGGCAGATGTTCGACGTGCCGGTGCAGGCCGCCGTCGGCGCGCGGATCATCGCGCGCGAGACGATCAAGGCGCGCCGCAAGGACGTGCTCGCCAAGTGCTACGGGGGCGACATCACCCGGAAGCGGAAGCTGCTCGAGCGCCAGAAGAAGGGCAAGAAGCGGATGAAGCAGGTTGGCGCCGTGGAGGTGCCGCAGGAGGCCTTCCTGGCGGTCCTCAACCTCGACGGGGACAAGAAGTGAGCGGCGTCCGCCACCTCTACGTCCATCTCCCCTTCTGCGCGCACCGCTGCGGCTACTGCGACTTCGTGACGCTGGTCGGCCGGGTGGACGGCCACGCGCCGTACGTCGACGCGCTCCTCGCCGAGCTCCGTCTCGAGGCCTCGGTGCTCGCGGACGAGGTCGAGACGGTCTATCTCGGCGGCGGCACGCCGACCTTCACCGAGCCCGAGGCGCTCGCCCGCCTGCTCGACGCGCTGCCGATCCAGCCGTCGGCGGAGGTGACCGTCGAGGCGAATCCGGAGACGGTCACGCCGACGCTCGCCTCGCTTCTCCGCAGCCACGGAGCAACCCGGGTCTCGCTCGGCGCACAGAGCTTCCAACCCGAGCTCCTGACCGTGCTCGAGCGCCGTACCGCTCCTGCTGCCGTCCGGAGCGCGTTCTACCATGTGCGTGATGCCGGATTCGACAACATCTCGCTCGATCTCCTCTACGGGATCCCCGGCCAGAGCCCCTCCGACCTCGAGCGCGATCTTGCAGAGGCGATCGCGCTCGGCCCTGAGCACCTCTCCTGCTACGAGCTCGAGGCGAAGCCCGGCACCCGCTTCACGCACGCGCACGGGGAGGAGCTCGTGCGCCAGGCGGATGCCATGGAGGGCTACTTCGAGCTCGTCGTGGAGACGCTGCGCGGGGCGGGCTACCGTTGGTACGAGACGGCGAACTTCTGCCGGACGGACCGGCAGGCACGCCACAACGTCGCGTACTGGCACGGCCGCGACTACCTCGGCATCGGGATCGGGGCGGTGTCGACGGTCGAGGGCCTGCGGTGGCGGAACCGTCCGAGCCTGGGCGGCTACGTGGGGGCGCTCGCCGAAGGACGCCGGCCGCCCCGCGAGGAGGAGGCGCTCGAGCCGGAGGTCCAGAGCCGCGAGCGGCTGATGCTCGGGCTACGTCTCGACGAGCCGGTCACTCTCTCCGAGGTGGCGGGGGCGGTCGACGTCGCCGCGCTGGCCCGAATGGAGCGGCTCGGGCTCGCGCGGCAGACGGCCGGCGGCCTGACCCTCACGACCCGCGGGCGCTTCCTCGGCGGCGGGGTGACGGCGGATCTCCTCGCCGGGGTCCCAGCGGAAAGCCCTGCAAAAAGTACAATTTAGGCATGGTGGACGCACGGCAGCCACGTCTGACCCCGCGGCAGGAGCTCATCCTCGCCCAGGTCGTCGAGGAATACGTCGCCACGGGAGCTCCCGTCGGATCCAAGACGCTCGTCGCGCGTGCGGGGCTCGAGGTGTCCTCGTCGACCGTGCGGTACGAGCTGGCGGTGCTCGAGGAGCAGGGCCTGCTGACCCATCCGCACACCTCGGCCGGGCGGGTGCCGACGGACACGGGCTACCGCTTCTTCGTGGACGGCCTGCTCGAGCGGCTGGAGCCGCGGCCTGCCGATCTCGACCTCGATCTCTCCCAGGTGGAGAGCCAGGTCGACATGGCTCTCCGCGCGACGACGGAGGCGCTCGCTGACGTCACCCACCTTCTCGCGCTCGTGTCGGCGCCTCCGCTCGAGACGACGACCGTGCGTCACGTGGAAGTGCTGCTCCTGCAGCCGCACGTCGTCATGGTGGTGGTCATCACCTCGACCGGCGGGGTCACCAAGCGGCTCTGCACGTTCGAGGAGCCGGTCGACGCAGGCCTCGCCGAGTGGGCGGGCCAGTACCTGAACGAGACGGTCGCAGGCTTGCAGCTGGGCGCCCGGCTGCTCCGCAGCCGCCTCGAGGATCCGGCCTTGTCGGAGGGCGAGCGCGTGTTCCTGGACCGCCTGCGCCCCGCGTTCACGGACGTGCTGGCCGGCGAGGAGCAGACGCTCTACGTCGGGGGGACCGCCGGCGTCCTGGACGAGTTCCGCACGGACGAGTTGCGGACGTACCGCCGCCTCCTCGAGGTGCTCGAACACCGCGCCGCCCTCCTCGATCTGGTGCGAGCGAGCCTAGTGTCGAAGCGGCCGTTCGTCCGCGTCGGCGCGGACCTGGATGATCCGGACCTCGTCGGCGTGGCGCTCGTCGGCGCGCCGTACGGGCTCCGCCAGCGCAACCTCGGAACCGTCAGCCTGCTCGGCCCGATGCGCATGGATTACGTGAAGGCGATCGCCGCGGTGCGCTCCGGCGCCCACGAGCTCTCCCGCTTCGTGGAGGAGCTCTACGAAAACTGACGGGCTCCCGGTAGCGCCGAGAGTACGCTGAGATCGTGGCGACGACGCGACGCGACTACTACGAGATCCTCGGCGTCTCCCGCGACGCGGACGAGAGGGCGATCAAGTCGTCGTTCCGGCGTCTGGCGCGCGAGCTCCACCCGGACGTCTCGGACCATCCGGAGGCGCAGGAGCGCTTCCGCGAGGCCGCGGAGGCCTACGAGGTCCTCTCGAAGCCCGAGACGAAGGAGCTCTACGACCGCTACGGCCACGAGGGCCTGCGAACGGGCGGCTTCCGGCCGACCGATTTCGACCTCGGGAACCTCACCGATCTCTTCGCCGCCTTCTTCGGGGACGACCTGTTCGGCGGTCTCGGCGGCCGGCGCGGCCGACGGTCCGCGCGTGGCGCCGACGTGCTCGCCGAGGTGGAGGTGGAGCTCGTCGAGGCCGCCGAGGGCGTGCGCCGCAGCGTGCCGTTCCCGGTGGTCGTCGGCTGCACCGCCTGCGGCGGAACGGGCGCCGCTCCCGGCACGGCGCCGACGACGTGCCCGACCTGCGAGGGGCTCGGTCGGCTCCAGTCGGTCTCGAGCTCCGTCTTCGGCCAGTTCGTGCGGACGCAGGGCTGCCCGCGCTGCGGCGGCTCCGGCCAGATCGTCGAGACTCCGTGCGAGACGTGCACGGGTACCGGCCGGGTGAACGAGCAGCGAGAGCTCGAGGTCGACATCCCCCCGGGCATCCACGACGGCCAGCGGATCCGCCTCTCGGGCGAGGGTCACGCCGGCGTCCTCGGCGGGCGGGCGGGTGACGTCTACGTGCAGGTCCACGTGCGCACGGACCCGCGCTTCGTGCGGGACGGCAACGACATCGTCTCCGCGGTCGACCTCACCGTGACGCAGGCGGCCCTCGGCGCCACCGTGACCGTGGCGACGCTCGCCGGCGACGAGGCGCTCGAGTTCGAGGCCGGCGCGCAGCCGGGCGAGGTCCGCGTGCTGCGCGGACGGGGCATGCCGGTGCTGCAGGGACGCGGCCGCGGCGACCACCGCGTGCTCGTGAACGTCGCAGTCCCGCGGCACCTCTCGGACGAGCAGCGCCGGCTGCTCGAGGACTTCGAGCGCAGCGAGCACGACCGGAACTACGGGACGGACGGCGGCTTCTTCGAGAAGCTCCGGTCCGCGTTTCGCTGAGCGGGCTCCGGCGGGTCGCCGTCCGCGTCCCCGCCGAGCGGGCCGAG
The DNA here is from genome assembly GCA_050697795.1 of Gaiellaceae bacterium. Classification (GTDB taxonomy): domain Bacteria; phylum Actinomycetota; class Thermoleophilia; order Gaiellales; family Gaiellaceae; genus JAIBJN01. The sequence continues at coordinate 19,237 of JBOHAK010000301.1, read as the reverse complement.
CAAGCCCGCGCGACGCTGATCGAGCTCTTCGCAGAGGGTTTCGAGGAGCGCGACCACGCGGGCGACGTCGAGCTCGCGGCGTACACGGAGCGAGCGGACGCGGTGCCCCTGCTGGCGCGCCTGGGGCCGGTGACCGAGACACCGGTCGCCGCCGGCTGGGAGACCGCGTGGAGAGGCTTCCACCGGCCGGTGCGGATCGGGCCCCTCTGGCTGGGCCCGCCCTGGGAGGCCCCGGACGACGGGGCGGCGGCCGTCGTCATCGACCCCGGACGCGCCTTCGGGACGGGCGCGCACCCGACGACGCGGCTCTGCCTCGAGCTCATGCTCGGCTTGGAGCCGAGCGGCCTCGTCGACCTGGGCTGCGGCTCCGGCGTGCTCGCCGTCGCGGCCGCACGGCTCGGCTTCAACCCCGTCCTCGCACTCGACGCGGACGACGCTGCCGTGGACGCGACGCGGGCGAACGCGGCCGCGAACGGCGTCAGGGTCGAGGCCCGCCGCGCCGACGTGCTCGCCGACCCGCTCCCGGCGGTGGCGGTCGCGGTTGCGAACATCGCCCGCGAGCCGGTCGAGCGCGCTGCGGAGAGATTCCCCGGCGTGCTGTTCGTCGGCTCCGGCTACCTCGTCCCAGAGCGACCGGCTCCGGCCGGGTGGCGCAGCGCCGAGCGCCGCGAGCTGGACGGCTGGGCCGCCGACCTGCTCGAGCGCGGCTAGAAGCCGCGCGGAATGTGGTCATCCGCCGCGCGTGCGGCGCGGGCGGGCTAGCATCGGCCCGGTCATGGCCACCTTCACGGTCGAGTTCCTGGGCTGCAAGGTGTCGCAGACCGACGCCCAGGAGATTCGTGAGCGGCTCGTCGCCGACGGCCACGTCGAAGGCGCCGACGAGGCCGACGTCGCAGTCGTGAACACCTGCTGCGTGACGCACGAGGCGGTGCGCAAGTCCCGCCGGGCGGCGCGCCGGGCGGCGAGGAGGGCCGGGCGCGTGTACGTGACGGGGTGCGCGGCCAACCTCGCCGGCGAGGCGTTCGCGGACTTGCCCGCGAACGTGACCGTGGTACCGCTGCGGAGCGAGCGCACGCCGAGGTTCGTCGCAGGAGACGTCGGTGCGATCGCGTGTGTCCAGGCCGAGGTGGGGCTCGACCGGGTGAGGGCGTTCGTCAAGGTCCAGGACGGATGCAGCTTCTCGTGCTCGTTCTGCGTCATCCCTCAGGTGCGCGGCGAGTCCCGCAGCCGTCCGGCCGAGGCCGTGCTCGGCGAGGTGCGCCGCCGGGTGGGCCAGGGTCACCGGGAGGTCGTCCTCACCGGCATCAACCTCGGCTGCTACCGCGACCGCGAGGCGGGATTCGACCTGCCGAGGCTCGTCCGCGAGGCGGGGGCCGTGACGGGCCTCGCGCGCCTCAGGCTCTCGTCGATCGAAGTCAACCACCTGGGCCCCGCGCTGCTCGCGGCAATGCGTGAGACGCGTGCCGTGTCGCCGCACCTGCACGTTCCGCTCCAGTCCGGCGACGACCGGATCCTGGCCGCGATGGGCCGACGCTACGCGGCTGCGACGTACCTCCGCCGGGTGGCCGCGGCCGGCGGCTTCAACCTCACGACGGACGTGATCGTCGGGTTCCCCGGCGAGGACGATGCGGCGTTCGAGCGCACGCTCGCCGTCGTCGAGCAGGCGGGGATCACCAAGGTGCACGTCTTCCCGTACTCGCCGAGACCCGGCACCCGCACGGCGGCCGCGGACACCGTGCCGCCGGCAGTGAAGAAGGAGCGGGGTGCACGGCTCCGCGCCCTCTCGGCGGGCGCGTGCCGGCGGCGCTGGCGGGCGAAGCTCGGAGCCGACGACGTCGTGCTCGTCGACCGCCCGGGGCGTGGCTACGGGGACGACTACACTCCCTGGCTCGTGAAGGCGCCGGTGGGGAAGCTCGTGCGGGCCCGGGCCGTGGACGTGTGCGAGGAAGGAGTCGTGGGTGTCGCAGCCTGACTGCCTCTTCTGCCGGCTCTACGCGGAGGGCGACCACGTGCGCAAGGGCGGCGGCTTCGCGGCCGTCCGAGACCTGAATCCGAAGGCGCCCGTGCATCTGCTCGTCATCCCGGAGCGGCACGTTGAGACGTTTCGCGACGTCGGCGAGTTCCCGGGCGAGGAGGCCCATGAGATGCTCGAGTTCGTCGCCGACACGGCGCGTGACGCCGGCCTCGAGGATTACCGCGTGATCGTGAACGTCGGCCCCGGCGGCGGCCAGACGATCTTCCACCTGCACTGGCACGTGCTCGGCGGCGCGGCCGGTCTGGCGGGCTTCGAATGAGCCTCATCGCGGAGATCGAGAGCGAGCTCACGGACGCGATGCGCGCGCGCGAGCGCGTGCGGACGGATGCGTTGCGGCTCATCCTGGCGGCGCTCCGAGCCGCGGAGAAGGAGCTCGGGCGGGCGCTCAAGGACGACGAGGAGCTGCAGGTCCTGCAGCGGGAGCGAAAGCGGCGCGCCGAGGGAGCGGAGGCGTTCCGGTCGGCGGGGCGCGACGACCAGGCGGACAAGGAGGAGGAGGAGCTCGAGGTCATCGAGGAGTTCATGCCCGAGCCGCTCGTCGAGGACGAGCTCGAGCGGATCGTGGACGACGCGATCGCGGAGACGGGCGCGACGTCGCTGCGTGACCTCGGGCGGGTGATGGCCGACGTGATGCCCCAGGTCGCGGGCCGCGCGGACGGCTCGGCCGTGAGCCAGCTCGTGCGAGAGAAGCTCGCCTGACAGGCACGCGTGGCAGGTCGCTGCAATCCGGCACGCTTTGGGCACGATCCGCGCGCCACGGCCGCGTTTTACAGCGTTAGGCTCGTAAGCGGGTGGTGGGCCGGGGTGCCCCACAGGAAAGACGCACGTAGCGGGAAAAGCGGCGGCCACTAGACTTCGAGGCGTTGCAGCAAGTCCTCTCGATCTCCAACGAGGTCGCAGCGGAGCTGGCCACCGTCGACGACGGGATCCTTCGCGCTCTGCGTGACCGGATGGGGTGCGCCATCCGTCTCCGCGGCAACCAGCTCACCCTGGAGGGTGACGACAGCAAGGTCGACGCCGCGCGCCTCGTGGTCGACGAGCTCGTCGAGCTCGTGGAGGGTGGGCACGCGATCGGGCCGAGCACCGTCGACGCCGTGCTCGCCGCGCTCGATGCGGCCAAGGATCCACGCGAGGTGTTCGAGCACGTCGTCTGGCGCCACCGCGGGAAGAAGATCACCCCCAAGACGATCAACCAGAAGCGCTACGTCGACGCCATCCGGTCGGGAACGATCACCTTCGGGATCGGCCCGGCAGGCACGGGCAAGACGTACCTCGCCATGGCGCTCGCCGTCGCGGCGCTCGCCGACCGCGAGGTGAGCCGCGTCATCCTCACCCGGCCCGCGGTGGAGGCGGGGGAGCGCCTCGGTTTCCTCCCCGGCGACATGCTCGCGAAGGTCGATCCGTACCTCCGCCCGCTCTTCGACGCGCTGTACGACATGCTCGACGCCGACCGCCTGACCGCGTACATGGAGCGCGGCACGATCGAGGTCGCGCCGCTCGCGTTCATGCGCGGGCGGACGCTCAACGACTCCTTCATCATCCTCGACGAGGCCCAGAACACGTCGCCGGAGCAGATGCAGATGTTCCTGACGCGACTGGGCTTCGGCTCCAAGGTCGTCGTCACCGGCGACGTGACGCAGATCGATCTCCCGCAGGACCAGGCGTCGGGCCTCATTCACGTGCGGCGCATTCTGGCCGAGATCGACGGGATCGAGTTCGTCGAGTTCGGCAACCAGGACGTCGTGCGCCATGTGCTCGTCCAGCGCATCGTCGAGGCGTACAAGCGCCACGCCGAGGAGACGGGCACGCAGCGCCGCCGGTGATCCGCGTCGAGATCGCCAACCGGAGCGGCGCGGCGGTCGACGAGGCCGGCGTGACGGACCTCTGCCGCCGCGTCCTCGCCGCGGAGGACGTCTCCGAGGGCGACCTCGGCGTCGTCTTCGAGCCGCCGGAGCGCATGCGCGAGCTGAAGCGCGCGCACCTGGGGATCGACGAGGTGACAGACGTGCTGTCGTTCCCGATCGACGGACGCGATGGGCTTCCCGCCGGCGTGCCGCGCCAACTCGGCGACGTCGTGCTCTGCCCCCAGGTCGTCGGTGAGGCCTGGCGCGCGCCGCTCGTCCACGGCCTCCTGCACCTGCTCGGGTACGACCACGGGGCGGAGATGGAGCGCCGGGAGCGAACTCACGTCGCATGAGCGTGCGGCGGACCCCGCCGGTCATCCAGAGCCTCAACTGGGCGTTCGAGGGCGTGATCCACGTCCTGCGGACGCAGCGCAACATGCGCATCCACTTCGCCCTGGCGACGGCCGTCCTGATCCTCGCCTTCTCCTACGGGGTGACGAAGCTCGAGCTGATGGCGCTCCTCGTCGCCATCTCCTTCGTGCTGATCGCCGAGATGGTGAACACGGCCATCGAGGCGACCATCGATCTGGCCACCACGTCCTTCGACCCGCTGGCGAAGATCGCCAAGGACATCGCCGCCGGCGCCGTCCTCATCGCCGCCGTCAACGCGATCGTCGTCGGGTACCTCGTGTTCGCCGACCGCCTGACGCAGCCGAGCTCCCGGCTCGTCACCCGCGTCCGCGAGGCGCCGATCAACCTCACGCTGATCGCGCTGATCCTCATCATCCTGATCGTGATCGCGAGCAAGGCGCTGACCGGGCAAGGCACGCCGCTGTCCGGCGGTCTCCCCTCGGGCCACGCGGCGCTCGCCTTCGGCGGGTGGACGGCGATCACGTTCATCGTCGACGACCAGCGCGTCGTCGTCTCCTTCGTCGCGCTCATCATGGCGCTGCTCGTCGCCCAGACCCGTGTCGAGTCGGGCATCCATACGGTGTCCGAGGTCGTGCTCGGCGCCGTCACGGGTACGCTCGTGACCATGATCCTCTTCCAGGTGCTCGCGTGACCGACCAAGAGCTCGTCGAGCACGCGCAGGCGGCGGCTGCAAGCGCGTACGCGCCGTACTCCAACTTCCTCGTCGGCGCCGCCGTCATGCTGCGCGACGGACGGGTGATCACCGGCGTGAACGTCGAGAACGCCTCGTATCCGCTCGGCATGTGCGCGGAGCGCTGCGCCCTCGCGCGCGCCGCCGCCGAGGGCGTCCGGCCCGGGGACGTCGAGGCGGTCGGCGTCACCGCGTCGCCCTGCGGCGGCTGCCGCCAGTGGCTCGCGGAGTTCCGGGTCGACCGCGTCGCCTTCCTGCACGAAGGGGAGCTGCTCGTCCGCAGCCCGCAGGAGCTCCTGCCGGATTCCTTCGTGCTGTGAGAAGCGGCCTCGTCGCGGTCGCCGGGCGTCCCAACGTCGGCAAATCGACGCTCGTCAACGCGCTCGCCGGTGGAAAGGTGGCGATCGTCTCGGACAAGCCGCAGACGACGCGCCGCCGGATCTCCGCCGCAGTCAACGGCGAGCTCGACGGCGAGCCGTACCAGCTCGTCCTCGTCGACCTGCCCGGGTTCCAGCGGCCTCGCGACCCGCTCACCGAGCGGATGCAGCGCACCGTCGACGACGCACTCGAGGACGTGGACGGCTTCCTCTTCGTCCTCGCCGCCAGCGAGGCGATCGGGCGCGGCGACCGCTTCGTGGCCGAGCGGGTGTTCGCCGCGGGGCCGCCCGTCGTCGTCGCCTTGAACAAGGTCGACCGGGTGTCACCCGCGCGGATCGCCGAGCAGATCGCCGCGGCGGCCGCCCTCGGCGACTTCCACGCGCTCCATCCGGTGAGCGCGCTCGAGGCCGACGGGATCGAGCCGCTCCGGCGCGACCTTGCCGCGCTCCTGCCGGAGGGCCCGGCCTACTTCGGAGAGGACCAGCGCACCGACCTCCCGCTCGACGCGCAGGTCGCCGAGCTCGTGCGCGAGAAGGCGCTCGAACTCACCCGCGAGGAGCTGCCGCACGCCATCTCCGTCGAGATCGACGAGCTGGACCTGCGCGAGGGCAGGGTGCGGGCGCTCGTCTGGGTGGAGACGCCGTCGCAGAAGGCAATCGTCGTCGGAAAGGGCGGCAGTATGATCCGCACGATTGGGACACGGGCACGGCCCGAGGTCGAGGCGGCCGTCGGTCGGCGGGTCTATCTCGAGCTGCAGGTCAAGGTCCGGCCGAAGTGGCGCCGCGACGAGCGTGCGCTCGAGCGCCTCGGCATCTAGATACGAGAACGAGGGGGGACGATGGCCGTCGTCAGGACACCGGAGGAGTTCGAGGCCGAGCTCGCGCGTTTCCTGTACGAGCGCTCCGAAGAGGGTCGCGCCGTTCGGGTCGGCGAGAAGGAGACGAGCGAGCAGGCCGCGATCGTCGAGCGCTACTCCGATCTCTTCAGCCGCGAGCAGCACGACGCGCTGCGCGAGGCCGAGGTGGCCGGCTCGGGCGAGGAGCGCGAGCGCCTCTTCCGGCTCGGCGAGGCCGCCGCCGGCGGGCTGATCGTCCGGGAGCTCGCCGACGAGTCCGACCGCCTCGAGAACGCCATCCTCGCCGCGCGGGTGGACTTCCGCGGCGAGTCGCTCCCGCTGCGCTCCGCGCAGGCCCAGCTCGCGGTCCTCGACGACTACGCTGCGCGGGAGGAGCTCGGAGAGCTCGCCGCCGACGTCTCCGCCGGCTTCAACGGCGACCGGCACGAGCTGCTCCGGCGCGGCGAGGAGCTCGACGCCGAGCTCTCGGGCGACTCGGATCCGGTGCGGCGCAGCGCCGGGCGCAAGGCGATCGACCTCCACGCGCTCTCGGCCGCGCTCGGCGAGGCGGCCGGGCGCCAGCTTCCGTCCTGGGAGCCCCTGCGCGCGCGCTGGGTCGACCGGATTCTCGGCGAGGCGCGCGACCCGGAGCCGTCCTCGTACCACGTGTCGTACCTGCGTCGCATGTCGCCCCTCGCCGCGCTCTACGCGAAGGAGCGCTCGGTGCCGGTCTGCCTCGAGACGCTCACGGCGCTCGGGTTCGACCTTGCCGCAAACGGCCGCATCCGGCTTGACCTGGACGACCGGCCGCAGAAGAGCCCGCGCGCCTGCGTCATCGCCTCGGACCCGCCGTCCGTCGTCCACCTGATCACCCGCGCGCAGGGCGGCCTGCACGACTACCAGGCGTTCCTCCACGAGGCGGGCCACGCCCTGCATTACGCCGGTTGCGACCCCGACCTGCCGTACACGTTCCGGCGGCTCTCGCGCGACCACGCCCTCACGGAGATCTACTCCTTCCTGCTCGAGTCGATCACGCGCGAGCACGGCTGGCACACCGCCCACTTCGGGCTGTCCGAGGAAGAAGACGCCGAGCGGGCGGAGGCCGCCCGCTTCCTCGAGGTGCTGCTCTTCCGGCGCTACGCCGCGAAGCTCGAGTACGAGCTCGAGCTGTGGGGCGACTTCGAGCACGTGACCGACTACGCGGAGGCCTACGCCGAGAAGCTGCGCGCCGCCGTCGGCTTCCGCTACCGGCCCGACGGCTACCTCGCCGACATGGACGGCGACTTCTACTCGGCCGACTATCTACGCGCCTGGATCCGCACCGCCCAGCTCCGCACCCACCTGCGCGAGCGGATCGGCGTGGACTGGTGGCGCCGGCCGGAGACGGGCGAGCTCCTGCGCGACCTCTTCGCCGAGGGCACCCAGCCCACGAGCGAGGAGATCGCCGACCGGATCGGCTACGACCCGCTCAATACGGAGCCGCTCCTCGACGAGCTCGTGCCCGCCTAGCCGCGCCGGCTGTTCGTCAGCGCCGGCCGCCGAGGTAGGCGACCGTCGCGACCGCGAAGCCGGCCAGCGAGGCGGCGAGCCCGACGAGGGCGGCCTTCGTGCTCATCTCGCGCTTCATGCCGTCTTCATCGGCACGAGACGCGGGTTCCATGACGGGCGCTAGCCGTACGTCACGTGCCGCGAGCTTCGCAGGACGGCGACCTGCCATGGCTGCAAGCGCTCGCCCATCCGCTTCGGGAGCATGAGGTTCCCTGTGGCGCGGGAGTGCGGAAGGCCGCAGGCGTGCCCGAGTTCGTGGACGAGCACCCGCCGCGTCCGGCCCGTGAGCGCGGTCGTGTCCACCGTCACGTAGTCCACGAGCGGGCCGAGCGAGCAGCCGGCCTTTCCGAGGACGTCCCGGACGACGAAGACCGTGACAGGCGCGCCCGATCCGGTCGTCCCGCGGCGGGCGGAGAAGCGGCGGAAGAAGGCGCCGCCCGTCCCGAAGTCGGCCCGCCACGATCCCTGGGCGCACGGCGAGTCGAGCGCCGTCGACGGCGCCCGGACCTCGAGCGTGGCCACGACCGGCTCGAGCGCGGGGACGAGCTCGATCGCCGTCTGCTCCCGCAGGACTCGGCCGGCCTCCGCGAGCGCGGGCTCGACGTCCGCCGGCGTGGCGACCGGCTTTCCCTCCTCGTCGCGGAGGATGAGCACCCGGAGACGGAGCAGCTTGCGGCGGCGCGAGCCGGCCAGGGTCCCGACCATCTCGGGGGCGCGGAGGAGGCGGTGGCCGGTCTCCCGGAGGACGTTCGCGGCCTGGGCGAGGCCGGCGTCGGCGCGCAGACGCGGCACGGGGTGAGGATACGGGGAGGGCTACACTCTCTGCATGGCGCAGGCTCCCGCCTTGCCGAGCGGCTTCGAGCTCCCGCTCGAGCCGCGACTGCCGCGGATCGGCTCCGTCGACCAGGTCGCCGTCGAGGAGCGGGCCGGCACGCTGGCGAAGCGCTCCATCAAACGCGAGTCGAAGCTCTTCGCGCTCGACCTCGCCGTCCGGATGATGGACCTGACGACGCTCGAGGGGGCGGACACGCCCGGCAAGGTCGCGGCGCTCTGCTCGAAGGCGATGCGGCCCGATCCCGCCGACCTCACCGTGCCGCCGGTCGCCGCCGTCTGCGTCTACCCGAACCTCGTGCCGCATGCACTCGAGCGTGTGCAGGGGAGCGGGGTCAAGGTCGCCTCCGTGGCGACCGCCTTCCCGTCCGGCCAGGTGCCGACCGATCTCAAGGTCGCCGAGGTCGCCCGCGTAGCGGAGCTGGGCGCGGACGAGATCGACATGGTCATCGACCGCGGCGCCTTCCTCTCGGGCCACTACGCGAAGGTCTACGACGAGGTGCGTCGCGTGAAGGAGGCCTGCGGGAGCGCCCATCTCAAGGTGATCCTCGAGACCGGCGAGCTCGGCACGTACGACAACGTCCGGCGGGCGAGCCTGCTCGCGATCGCGGGCGGCGCCGACTTCGTGAAGACTTCGACCGGGAAGATCCAGCCGGCCGCCACGCTCCCCGTCACGCTCGTGATGCTCGAGGCGATCCGCGACGTATTCGAGGAGACCGGGAAGCGGATCGGCATGAAGCCGGCCGGCGGGATCCGCCACGCGAAGCAGGCCGTCCAGACGCTCGTCCTCGTCCACGAGACGCTCGGCCCCGAGTGGCTCACGCCCGACCTCTTCCGCTTCGGGGCCTCCTCGCTTCTGAACGACGTCCTCATGCAGATCCGCAAGGAGCGCACGGGCCGCTACCAGAGCCCCGACTACTTCACGATCGACTGAGCGCCTTGCGGAGCACGAACTGGTTGGACGCGAGCGCGACGACCTCGTAGCCGCCCGCTGCGACGAACTCGTCGACGGCCCGCGTCACGCCGTCGTCCCACCAGCCCGGCAGGCCGTAGTCGTCTCCGGCCAGGAGACCGTCGGCCTTCAGCTTCGGGTCGAAGAGCTCGAGGTCGGCCCGGACCGCCTCGTAGAGGTGGTTGCCGTCCACGTAGACCCAGTCGAAGTAGGCGGCGGGGAAGCGGCTCGACGCCTCCGCCGACGTGGAGCGGTGCACCTCGACGACTTCCGCCGCGATCTCGCGCGCGAAGCGCCGCGCGACGCTGTCGTGGATGCTGTCCATGGCGCCCTGGTCGGCCGCGAGCTTGCCGCCGTACCAGGCGTCGCGGTACGCCTCGCCGCCCATGAAGGCCCACGGGTCGATCAGATGGAGCTTCGCCGGGCGGACCGTCCGCAGGATCCGGGCCGAGAAGTCCCCGCGCCAGACGCCGATCTCCGCGCCGACCGAGGCCCGAGGGAGCATCCTGAGCAGGAACCGCCGTGCATCGCGCCGCCGGATTCGCATGAGCGGCGACGGTACGTCTCGCTGCGCGCCGCGGCAAGAGGGACGGCCGCGGACAGTACCATTGACTTCGAGCCGTGACCGATCTCGAGAAACGTCAGGACCGCTCCCCGGTCCCCTCCGCCTTCGAGTATGCGACCGCGCCCGAGTCGCGGGACATCGTCCGCCTCGAGGAGAGCTACGGCCTCTTCGTCGGCGGCGAGTGGGTCGAGCCGCACTCGGGCGAGCGCCAGGTGAGCATCGCCCCTCGCGACGAGGAGCCCCTTGCCGCGGTGGCCTACGCCGACGCCGAGGACGTCGACCTCGCCGTCCGCGCGGCGCGGGACGCGTACACGAACGGCTGGTCCGACCTGGCGCCGAGCGAGCGCGCGAAGTACCTGTTCCGCATCGCGCGCCTCCTCCAGGAGCGCTCGCGGGAGTTCGCGGTTCTCGAGTCGCTCGACGGCGGCAAGCCGATCCGCGAGTCGCGCGACGTCGATCTCCCGCTCGCGGCGGCGCACTTCTTCTACTACGCGGGTTGGGCGGACAAGCTCGAGTACGCCTTCCCGAACCGCTCGCCGAGGCCGGTCGGGGTCGCCGGGCAGGTGATCCCCTGGAACTTCCCGCTGCTCATGCTGTCCTGGAAGGTGGCGCCGGCGCTCGCGGCCGGGAACACGGTCGTGCTGAAGCCGGCCGAGACGACCCCGCTCACGGCTCTTCTCTTCTGCGACGTGCTGCGCCAGGCCGAGCTGCCGCCCGGCGTCGTCAACATCGTGACGGGCGACGGCCGCGCCGGGGCCGAGCTCGTCAAGCACCCGGACGTGGACAAGATCGCCTTCACGGGCTCGACCGAGGTCGGCAAGGAGATCCAACGGGCGATCGCGGGCACCGGCAAGCGGCTCACGCTCGAGCTGGGCGGGAAGGCGGCGAACATCATCTTCGACGACGCGCCGCTCGACCAGGCGGTGGAGGGCATCGTCGACGGCATCTACTTCAACCAGGGCCACGTCTGCTGCGCGGGCTCGCGCCTCTTCGTCCAGGAGTCGGTGTACGAGGAGGTCGTCGCCAAGCTGAAGCGCCGCATGGGGACGCTGCGTGTCGGCGACCCGCTCGACAAGAACACGGACGTGGGCGCGATCAACTCCCGGCAGCAGCTCGAGCGGATCCGGGAGCTCGTCGAGACCGGGGAGGAGGAGGGCGCCGAGATCTACCAGCCGCCTTGCCGGCTGCCCGAGAAGGGCTGGTGGTTCCCGCCCACCGTCTTCACGAACGTGGCGCAGAGCTACCGCATCGCGCAGGAAGAGATCTTCGGGCCGGTCCTCTCCGTCCTCACCTTCCGCACGCCGGACGAGGCGGTCGAGAAGGCGAACAACACCCCGTACGGCCTCTCGGCCGGCGTCTGGACGGAGAAGGGCTCGCGCATCCTCTCCATGGCGCAGCGCCTGCGGGCCGGCGTCGTGTGGGCGAACACGTACAACCGCTTCGACCCGGCGTCGCCGTTCGGCGGCTACAAGGAGTCCGGCTTCGGCCGGGAGGGAGGCCTGCACGGGCTGGCGCCGTACCTGGAGTTCGACGAGTGAGCCGGCTCCCCGTCACCAAGACGTACAAGCTCTACCTGGGCGGCGCGTTCCCACGCTCGGAGTCGGGGCGCACGTACGAGGTGGAGGGCGCGAACGTGGCGCTCGCCTCCCGGAAGGACCTGCGTGACGCCGTGCGCGCGGCGCGGGGCGCGTTCCCGAAGTGGGCGGCCCTCACCGCCTACAACCGCGGCCAGGTTCTCTATCGCGTCGCCGAGATGATGGAGGGGCGCCGCGCGCAGTTCGCGGAGCTGACCGGCGGTGAGGCGGAGGCCGACGAGGCGATCGACCGCTGGGTCTGGTACGCGGGTTGGGCCGACAAGCTCGCGCAGGTGCTCGGCTCCTCGAACCCCGTCGCGGGGCCCTACTTCAACTTCACGGTGCCCGAGCCGACCGGCGTGGTGGGCATCGTCGCGCCCGACGAGCCGCCGCTCGCGGGCCTCGTCTCGCGACTCGCGCCGGCGATCGTCGGCGGGAACGCGGCGGTCGTCGTCGCCTCGGAGCGGCGCCCGCTGGCGGCAGTGACGCTCGCCGAGGTCCTCGCCACCGCCGACGTCCCGGGCGGGGTCGTCAACCTGCTGACCGGCCGCAAGCGGGAGCTCTGCACCGTGCTCGCCTCGCACATGGACGTGAACGCCGTCGACCTCACGGGCGCCGCGGACGACGTCGCCGAGCTCGAGCGCCTCGCCGCCGACAACGTGAAGCGGGTCGTGCGAAACGGCGAGGGCCAGTCGCCCTGGCACGCGGCCGCCTTCCTCGAGCTGAAGACCGTCTGGCACCCGATCGGCGTCTAATCTTTGAGCCGGACGTGAGCCGCTTCAGCCAGGCGATCTCGGAGGGCGACGGCATTTCCGTCATCCCCGTCCTCGACGGCGACGTCGAGGCGCTCGCGGGGCTGGCCGAGAAGGCCGGGGCGGAGGCGATCATGGTGCGTCCGAACGACGTCGCCCAGGCCCGCTCGCGCTCGGGTCTCCCGATCGTCGCGCGCGACGGCGACCCGCGCGCCGTCTCGGCCGACGGCGGCGACGCCCTCGTCCTCGCGTACGAGGCCGCCCCGGAGAACGGCGAGCTCGAAGCCCTGTACGGCCTCGCGCGGGAGCTCGGCCTCGACTGCCCGGTGGACGTGCACGACGAGGAGGCGCTCGAAGACGTCCTGGAGCGCGTCGACCCGGACATCGTCCTCATCTCGGAGCGGGGGCTCGGCGAGGACGAGGAGGACCTCGAGCGGACGCTCGACCTGCTCGCGGACGTGCCTGCCGGGAAGCTCGTCGTCTCCGATGCGCGGATCGTCTCGCGCGAGCAGGTGCTCGCGCTCGAGCGAGCAGGGGTCGATGCGATCCTCGTGCGCAACCTCGCACGCGATCCCGATTTCGCAGCTGCCCTCGAGGAGCTCGTGCGTGGACCCGAAGCTCCCCGCTAGCAACCAGGCTCCGGGCGAGGAGCTCGGCACCGGCACGCAGGACGGCAACGGGCGCGTCCGTGTGCGGGCGGGCGGGCTCGAGCCCGGCCTGCGCGCGCGCTTCGACGGCGCCGCGATCATGACGGCGGTCTTCGTCTCGGGCGCCGTCCTGCTCGGCGTCGAGATCGCCGCGAGCCGAGTCCTCGCGCCGTTCTTCGGCAACTCGCTGTTCGTCTGGGGATCGCTCATCGGCGTGGTGCTCACGGGACTCGCCGTCGGCTACTGGGCCGGTGGGGCGCTCGCCGACCGTCTCCCCGCCCCGCAGCTCCTCGTCGGCGTCATGGGGCTCGCCGCCGTGGCGATCCTCGCGGTGCCGCTCCTCGACGAGCCCGTGCTCGAGGCCGTCGTCTCCTGGGATCCGGGACCGCGCCTGAACCCGCTCGTCGCGGCGATCGTGCTCTTCGGCCCCGCGAGCGTGCTCATGGCCGGCGTCACCCCGATCGCGGTCCGCCTGCGGGCGCGGTCGCTGGCCCGGGTGGGCCGGACGGCCGGGCGTCTCTTCTCAGTGTCGACCGCGGGGAGCATCGTCGGGACGCTCGCGACGTCCTTCTTCCTCATCCCCGAGTTCGGGACCGACCAGCTGATCGGCCTGGCCGCGGCCGCGCTCTTCGCCGGGGTCGCCGTCGTGGCCGTCGCGGAGCGCATGCGGCTCGCCGCGCTCCTGGCCGTCGCCGCCACGATTGGCGCCGGAGCCGCCTCCTTCGCGCTCGCGCCGGAGACCGGGGGCGTCCTCTCGGAGGCCGCCGCCCAGAACTGGTCCCCGCTCTACCGCACACGCGGCGCGGAGACCTCCGTCGACGCCCGCGACCCGCGCGCTGCCATCGCCCAGCCCGAGCTGCGGGTCGTCTACTCGCGGGACACGCAGTACCACCGGCTCTCCGTCGTCGAGGACGCGGACACGCGCTATCTCCGCTTCGACAACTCGCTCCAGAGCGCGATGTACGTCGACGACCCCGACCGCACGCGCTTCCGCTACACCGATCTCTTCCACCTCGGGGTCGCCTACAACCCGGGGGCGCGCGACGTCCTCTTCGTCGGCCTCGGCGCCGGCTCGTCGGAGAAGGCCATGCTGCAGGACTTCCCGGACCTGCGCATCCACGCGGTCGAGATCGACCCGGTCGTCGTGGACGTCGCGCAGCGCTACTTCGAGGTGCCAGAGGACGACCCGCGTCTGGAGATCAGCGTCGGCGACGGGCGCCGCTTCCTCGCCGCCGACGATGCGCGCTGGGACGTGATCGTGATCGACGCGTTTTTCGCCGACTCGATCCCGTTCCACCTCGTGACCCGCGAGTTCCTGCAGCTCGCGCAAACGCGGCTGAATCCGGGCGGGGTGATCGTGACGAACGCGATCGGGGCGATCGAGGGCCCGGGCTCACGGCTCTTCCGGTCGATCTACCGGACGTACCGCACCGTCTTCCCCACGGTGCTCGTGCATCCCACGATCCTGCCGGGGGACGGGGGCGACGCGACGTTCCGGAACCTGATCCTCGTGGCGACCGAGCAGGCCGCCCCGCAACGGACGTTCCTCGCCGAGCGCTGGGAGGAGATCCGCGACGAGGCCCCGACGGCGCCCGACCTGGAGAAGCCGATTCTCGACCGCCACGACCAACTCGTCCCGACCGACGACGTGCCCGTCCTCACGGACGACTACGCGCCCACGGACGCGCTGCTGCTCCTCTTCCAATAGACGCGCGCACCGGGGCCGGCCGCGGGCCTCCCTCCGGTTTCACCGTATCGCTCGCATCCGCATGCGTGGCGCGCGGACCGTGTCGAGACCGGGGGCTGGGTGTGCCTAATCTCCGCAGCGCCCGTCGGGCGGGAGGGCGCGGCCGTCGTGGTCGAAGCGGCGCCGTGGGTCGTGTGCGCCCGCGGCCGCGACGACCCGGAGGCCGCCGTCCGGCGCGAAGCAGGCGTAGCCCTGCCGCCCGAGCTCGTCCTGGTAGAAGCAGAGGTGGACTCCGGCGTCCTCCTCCCCGCACTCGCCGGCGAAGCGCCCCTCCGGCCAGGGCGGCGTCCCGGCCGCCTGCGCGTCGCTGGGAAACGCGTCGTACCGGGCGGCGACGTCGGCCTCGATCCCGGAGCTCTCGCCGCCCGAACAGGCTCCGGCGGCCGCCGAAACCGCCAGCGCGACGGCGGCGAGCCGGGCTCGAGCCACCGGCCGTCTACCCGAAGAACGCCTTGGCGACGTCGTAGAACTCGGGCGGCACCGTCTTCAGCTCGGCGACCGCCTCGCGCAGGGGCACCTCCACCACGGCGTCGCCGTGGAGCGCGGCCATGACGCCCCAGCGTTCCGCCTGCACGAGGTCGGCGGCCTTCAGCCCGTACCGGGTGGCGAGCACGCGGTCGCGAGGGGTCGGCGTGCCGCCGCGCTGTACGTGGCCGAGGACCGTGACCCGCGTCTCGTAGCCCGTCCGCTCCTCGATCTCGCGCGCGAGCGCGTCGCCGACGCCGCCGAGGCGCACGTGGCCGAACTGGTCGGTGGCGGCGGGCTCCTGCGCGACCTGCTGCCGCTCGCCCGAGGCGTACGTCAGCTCGTAGCCCTCGCTCACGACGACGATGGAGAAGTCCTTGCCCCGCTCGTGGCGGCGACGCAGCTCGTCGCAGGCCTCCTCGACGGTGACGGGCTGCTCGGGGATGAGCACCACGTCGGCCCCGCCCGCGATCGCGCTCATGACCGCGATCCAGCCGGTGTGGCGGCCCATGACCTCGACGACCATGACGCGGTTGTGCGACTCGGCCGTCGTGTGCAGCCGGTCGATCGCCTCCGTGGCGACGAAGACGGCCGTGTCGAAGCCGAACGTGTAGTCCGTCGCCGAGAGGTCGTTGTCGATGGTCTTCGGGACGCCGACGACGGGGAAGTCGTGCTCCTCGTAGAGGCGCGCTGCGACGCCGAGGGTGTCCTCGCCCCCGATCGCCACCAGGGCGTCGAGTCGTTCCCGGGCGAAGTGCTCGAGCACCTGCTTCACTCCCCCGTCCACCTTGTAGGGGTTCGTGCGCGACGTGCCGACGATCGTCCCGCCGCGCGGGAGGATCCCCGAGATCGCGCGATGGTCGAGCTCCTCGAAGCGCCCGTCGACGAGCCCGCGCCAGCCTGCCCGCACGCCCACGACCTCGTGGCCGCGGTCGAGCGACCGTCGCGCGACGGCCCGTATGACGGCGTTCAACCCCGGGCAGTCGCCCCCGCCGGTGAGCAGTGCAACCCGTTTACCCACGCTTTCTAACTTCCGTATGCCGCGGTCGTCTGTGGGGTCGTACCCGTCCCGGACGTTGGGGCGCAGTCGGGCGTGAGGAGGAGAGGTGACCGGATGCCGAAGGCGGGAATCGAACCCGCACGGGGCTTAGCCCCACTGGATTTTGAGTCCAGCGCGTCTTCCAGTTCCGCCACTTCGGCGCGCACCACTGCGGCCATCGTAGCCGGAGGGGGGTTGCAAGGGCGCGGAGCACGGGTCCATAATCGAGCACCTTCGGGCGGTGCTCGCCGAGTGCCAGCGCCGAAACAGGAATCGGGCGAAGAGGAGGAGTAGTGAAACGAAGGACACTCTTGGCGTTTCTCGTGCTGCTTATCGGCGCGTTCGCCTTTGCGGCCGTAGGCTGCGGCGGCGACGACGACGGCGACGGCGGCGAGGCCGCCCAGACGGGCGAGGACGGCGGCGACGGCGGTCCGGACCTGGCTCCCGTCGAGGAGCTTCCGTCCTCGGCGTGCACGGCGATCGAGTTCGAAGGTGAGGGCGATCCGGACGTGCTGATCGCGTCCGACCTTCCGCTCCAGGGTTCCTCCCGGACGCAGACGCTCCAGATGGTCGGTGCCATCCGGCAGGTGCTCACGAACAACGAGTGGAAGGCCGGCGACGTCAACGTGGGCTACCAGTCCTGCGACGACTCGACGGCACAGGCCGCGAAGTGGGATCCGGGCAAGTGCAGCCAGAACGCGAACTCCTACGCCGAGAACCAGACCGTCGTCGGCGTGATCGGTACGTTCAACTCGGGCTGCGCGCAGATCGTGATCCCGGTGCTCAACCAGGCGCCGGGCGGCGGTGTGGCCATGATCTCGCCGGCGAACACCTACGTCTGCCTGACGGAGGGCGGCCCCGGGTGTGCGGATGACGAGCCGGACAAGTACTACCCGGCCGGCACGCGCAACTACACCCGCGTGGTCGCGCACGACGCCTACCAGGGCGCGGCCCTCGCCGAGTTCATGCAGGGGCAGGGCACGACGAAGCTGTACGTCCTGAACGACAAGGAGGCGTACGGCCTCGGCGTCGCCACCAACACGCGCAACGCGGCCGAGCACCTCGGCATCGAGGTCGTCGGCTTCGAGGCGTGGGATCCGAAGGCGTCGAACTACGAGGCCCTCATGCGGAAGATCAGCCAGGCCGGTGCGGACGGCGTCTTCCTCGGCGGTCTCATCGACGAGAACGGCGCCCAGGTCATCCGCGACAAGGTGACGGTCCTCGGCGACAACGAGGCCGTCAAGCTCTACATGCCGGACGGGTTCACGACCCAGCAGACGATCGACGAGGCGGGCGTGGAGAACACGCGCGGCGCCTTCTTCTCGGTCGCCGGCGTCCCGGCGGAGGAGTTCACGGGTCGCGGCGCGGAGTTCGTCGAGCAGTTCCAGGAGGTCCTCGGCGACGAGCCGATCGACCCGTACGCGGTCTATGGTGCGCAGGCCGCCCAGGTGCTCCTCGACGCGATCGCGGCGTCCGACTACAGTCGGGCCGGCGTGATCGAGTCGATGTTCGGTGTCACCGTCGAGGACGGCTTCCTTGGCTCGTTCTCGTTCGGTGAGGGCGGCGATCCCGAGCTCGCGAGCGGGGCCGTCGTCGGCTTCAGCATCTTCCGGGGCGAGGAGGAGCTCGAGGTCGAGACCGTCCTCTCCCCGCAGGAGGAGAACGTCGACGCTGCGAGAGGCACCTAGCACCCAGCACACGGCGGTTGTGGGGGAGGGCCTCGGCCCTCCCCCCGGCCTCCCCGGGGCGTCCGGACCATGAGCGTCCAGGCAGGCAGGGAGCGGCCCTCCCCCTTCGAGTCGCTGCGGAAGCGCGGCCGACCGAGCATCATCTCCGTGCTCGGCATCCTGTTCGTCCTCCTGATCGTCCTCTGGCTGGTCGCGAACCTCGTCGACGACCCGCAGGAGTTCGTCAACGTCTCGCTCATCGGGCTGACGACGGGGTCGGTGTACGCGCTGGTGGCGCTGGGCTACACGCTCGTGTACGGCATCCTCCAGCTCATCAACTTCGCCCACGGGGACGTGTTCGCGCTCTGTGGCCTCATCTCGAGCTCGATCATGGTCGGCCTGCTCGACCTCTCCGGGGGCGACGCCGCGCTCGTGATCATCGGCGGCATTGCGCTCACCCTCGTCATGACCATGGCCTTCGGGTCGCTTCTCAACGCGTCGGTCGAGCTCATCGGCTACCGCCGCCTGCGCAACCAACCACGCTTGACGATGCTGATCAGCGCGGTCGGGATGTCGTTCATCGTCCAGAACATCGCGCTCGCGATCTACGACGTGAGCTTCCGCAGCTCGCCGGACCTTCTGCCGACGCGGCCGGCGTTCACGATCGGTGAGGTCTCGCTGGCCTGGGACAAGGTGATCGTGATCCTCATCACCATCCCGGTCCTCATCCTCCTGACCTGGCTCGTCCGCACCACGAAGCAGGGCAAGGCGATGCGCGCGACGGCCCAGGATCAGGACGCGGCGGCCATGATGGGGATCAACGTGAACCGCACGATCTCGTTCACGTTCCTGCTGGCGGGCGCGCTCGCGGGCGCCGCGGGCGTGCTCTTCCTGCTCCAGTTCAACATGCGCTACGACACCGGTTTCGAGCTGGGGCTGATAGCGTTCACCGCCGCCGTTCTCGGGGGGATCGGCAACCTCGCCGGCGCCACGCTCGGCGGACTGATTATCGGCTTCATCCAGGCCTTCAACGAGGGTCTCGGCATTGGGTCGCCCGGGAGCGACTGGACGCGCACGATCGTCTTCGGGATCCTCATCGCGATCCTCGTGTTCCGGCCCGAGGGCCTGCTCGGCGAGCGGACGCCGGAGGGCGCCTGATGGCCACCGGAGACGCTGCGCCGGCCGGCCGCCGCGGTCGCCTCGCGAACGCGCTGCGCGTCGAGGACGCGCGCCGCACGTGGAGGCGCGTGCCGGCT
>JBOHAK010000300.1:0-1559 GCA_050697795.1 Gaiellaceae bacterium | reverse complement strand
GCGGTGGCGAACCAGCTCTGGAAGGACATGGAGCAGGCGCAGGACTACTCCTTCAACAAGTCGCACGCCGCCTGCTACGCGCTCATCGCCTACCGGACGGCGTACCTGAAGGCGAACTGGCCCGCCGAGTACATGGCGGCGCTCATCTCCTCGGTCATGAACACGAAGGACAAGGTGCCCTTCTACGTGGCGGCCTGCGACGAGCTCGGGATCGAGGTCGAGCCGCCCGGCGTGAACGTCTCCGCGGAGGACTTCCGGGTCGTCGAGGGCAAGATCCGCTTCGGGCTCAACGCCGTAAAGAACGTCGGGGAGAGCGCGGTCCGCTCGATCCTCGCCGCGCGTGGGGAGGGCGGACCGTTCGCGGACATCTGGGACTTCTGCGAGCGCGTCGACCCGCAGTACGTGAACAAGCGCGCGCTCGAGAGCCTCGTCAAGTGCGGCGCGTTCGACGCGACCGGCGCCTCGCGCAAGGGGATGCTCGCCGTTCTGGAGGACGCGCTCTCGGCGGGCGGCCGCCTGCACGCCGACCGGCTCGCGGGGCAGGGCTCCATCTTCGACCTCGGCGGCGAGGCGGAGGGGGAGGGGAACGGCGACCGCCGCCGCCACCACCGGCCGATCCCGCCGGAGGAGTTCGAGAAGAAGGAGCTGCTCGCCCTCGAGAAGGAGAGCCTCGGGCTGTACGTCTCGGAGCACCCGCTCGCCTCCGTCCGCGACCAGCTCCGCCGCAAGACCGACAGCCGCATGGCGGACGTCGAGCGGCGCCGCGACGGCGAGGTGGTGACCGTCGGCGGCATCGTCAGCGCCGTGAAGCAGCTCACGACGAAGAAGGGCGAGCCGATGGTCTTCCTTCGGCTCGACGACCTGTCCGGCTCGCTCGAGACGGTCGTCTTCAACTCGGTCTACTCGGCCGCCCGCGAGCTCCTGGCCGACGACCGCATCCTCGTCGTCAAGGGCCGCGTCGACCACAAGGAGGGCGAGACGAAGCTGATCGCCCTCGAGATCGCGCCGTTCGAAGCCACGCCCGACAAGGGCGAGGTGCGCCTGCGGATCGACGCGCGCAAGGCGCCCGCCGGCACGATCCGCGACCTCGCCGACGTCGTCAAGAGCTTCCCCGGCGAGGCCGAGGTCGTGCTCGAGCTGGAGACGTCGGGCGGGCCGCAGACGTACGCCTTCGGGCCAGGCTTCCGAGTCCGGCCGGAGCCGGACTTCTACGCCGAGGTGAAGGCCCTCCTCGGCGAGGCCGCGATTCGGTAGCGGCCGCTCGTTTCCAAGGCTAGAACCTGACGCTTCCGGCCATGACGGGGTCTGACCCCGTCGTGGCCGTGCTGGCCGAGCTGGTGCCTGTCGCCTCCGGCCACGGAGGGGTCTGACCCCTTGACGTGGCCTTTCGGGCCGCCAAGCGGGTCGCAACGTCAGTCGGGGAGCCCGAAGCCTGGAACTGGACGCGCCGGCAGGCAGAGCCCGTTTCGGACACGCCGGGGTCAGACCCCGACGTGTCCGGTTACGCGTTGGCCGACCGGGCCGCGGCGGCGGCGTCGCGCCGGCGGCGGGGGGTGAGC
>JBOHAK010000299.1:0-2334 GCA_050697795.1 Gaiellaceae bacterium | reverse complement strand
TGAAGCGGATCCTCAAGGCGGCTGAGGACCGCGGGCAACGGGTCGACCGTGCGATCTACGGCATCCGAATGGCGCGGGCGGAGGAGCGCGAGCCGCGCTTCCTCACATGGGACGAGGTCGAGGAGCTCCAGTCGTGGATGCCGGAGTACGTCTCGCGGATCGTCCCGATCGCGGTCCTGACGATGCTTCGCCGCGGCGAGATCTTCGCCCTCCGCGACGGCGACATCGACTTCGAGAACGGCTCCATCGCCGTCTTCTCGCAGCAGCAGGACGGCGAACGCACGAGGACGAAGACGCGCGCCGGACGGCGCACCGTCGACATCGGGTCCCAGGCGATCCGCCTACTCCGCGAGCAGCAGCTCGCGCGCGCGCCGAACGCCGACGGCTACCTCTTCCCCGCTCCCGAAGGCTCGGCCTTCGACGCCGACAACTTCATGTCGCGCATCTTCAAGCCGGCCGCCCGCCATGCCGGGATCCCCGAGCTCACCTTCCACGACCTTCGTCACACCGGTGCCTCGCTCATGATCGCGGCCGGCTGCCACGTCAAGGTGATCGCCGAGCGCATGGGTCACGCGGACGGCGGGACGCTCGTCCTCCGCCGCTACGGACACCTCTACAAGGGCGCCGGCCGGCAGGCGGCAATCGCGCTGGAATCGCAAGTTTTCGACGTGTCGAAAAATTCTGATGTACGGAGGATGTACGGAGAAATGAGGCTGTGGTGACAACCCAGAAAACACAAACCCCCTGTTTCCAGGGGGTTTTAGGAGCGGATGATGGGACTCGAACCCACGACCTTCTGCATGGCAAGCAGACGCTCTAGCCAACTGAGCTACATCCGCGAGTCGTCGCAGTATAGCCGCGCCCGCGCGCGGCCTCAGAGGGCGTCGAGCGCCTCGTTGACGAGGCGGTCGGCCAGCTCGTTGTGCTCGCGGCGGACGGCCGTGTAGCGGACGGCGCCGAGCTCCTGTGCGAGCTGGGCCGCGCGGAGAGAGAGCTCCCGCAACGCCTCGTTCTTCACCTTGTACTCGCCGCGCATCTGCTTCACGACGAGCTCCGAGTCCGAGACGACCTCCAGCTCCTCGACGCCGAGGTCGCGCGCGCGCTCGAGGCCCGCGACGAGGGCGCGGTACTCGGCGACGTTGTTGGTGGCGAGGCCGATCGCCTCGCCGTGGGCCGCGAGCACCGTGCCGTCCTCGGCCTCGACGACGTACGCGGCGGCCGCGGGACCGGGATTCCCGCGCGCGCCCCCGTCGGTGAAGAGCCGAGCCCTCACGCGGGCGGGTCGGCGATCGGGTAGAGGTCGAACGCGGGCTCGTCGTACGGGTGCGCCTCGCGCAGCGCGCGGACGACCTCCGCCTCGCGCTCGAGCGGGTAGACGGTCTCGAGCCGGAGCTCGGGCACGTGCTCCTCCTGCCCGCGCTCCCCGACCACGGGAGTGGTCTCCTCCCCGCCGAGGAACGTCCCGGTGCCCGCCACGTACCACGAGCAGCGCTCGTAGTCGCCGATGCGTCCCGCTCCTGCGGCGAACACCGCGTCGCGCACGGCATCGAGCGCCTCGGCCGGGACGAAGACGACGAGCTTGCGGCGCGCGGCGCTCACGTTTGCCCCTGCGTCACGCCGGGAAACGGCACGACATGCCGTCGTTGAACGTCCTCCCCCGCCCCACGCCCGAGGAGCGCTCGGAGGTGTCCGTGGACGTCGAGGTGGACGAGGATCTCACCGTCCACGCGGCCACGATCGAAGAGTGGGTCTCCCACCGGCAGGGCTGGGAGCAGGCGCTCGTCGAGGGCCACGACTTCGGGCGCGCGAACAACGTCGAGGCGCGGCTCCTCTTCGCCCAGGGCGAGCACACGTCGACGCTCGTCGTCCGCCTCGACCAGCTCGATGCCGTCGACGACACGGGCGAGGAGCTCGTCCTGCGCGTCGCGCAGGAGGACGGCATCGCCCAGCTCGTTCGCCTGCGCGCGACCGGGCTCGACGTCGAGCTCTTTCACATCCTCACCTTCACCTAGCCCGGCCGCGGCGCTCAGATCTCCATCTCGGCCGCGGGCTCGGCGTCCGCGTCGCCGGTGTTCGGCGTCCCGCGCGGCTCGACGAGGAGGATGTGCGCTCCCTCCTCGGCCCGCGTGCGGTGCTCGACCCCCTTCGGCACGACGACCAGCTCGCCGGGGCCGAGCTCGAGCGCCTCGTCCCGCGTCTCGACGGTGAGGCGCCCGGCGAGCACGAGGATGAAGTCGTCCGTCTCTGGATGCGTGTGCCAGACGAAGTCGCCGCGCGCCTTCCCGACCTGGATCTTGTCGTCGTTGTAGTAGCCGACGATCCGCGGGCTGAAGG
>JBOHAK010000298.1:0-3997 GCA_050697795.1 Gaiellaceae bacterium | reverse complement strand
CGCTCGCGCTGGCCGGCCGAGAGGTCGGCGACCCGGCGCTCCGCGACGCCGGCTAGGCCGACGACGGCCAGCGACTCCGCCGCGCGGGCGCGCGCCTCCTCGCCGTCCAGTCCGCGCAGGGCGAGGCCGAGCCGTACGTTCTCCCCCGCGGTCAGGAAGGGGACGAGCCCGGCCTCCTGGCTCACGAGCGCGATGTGCTGGGCGCGGAGCCGCGCGCGCGCGTCCCGATCGAGGCCGGAGACCGTCTCGCCGAGGATCGCCACCTCCCCCGCCGTGGGGAGGTCGGTGCCCGCGAGCAGGTGGAGGAGCGTCGTCTTGCCCGAGCCCGAGGGCCCGGTGACGGCGGTGAGTCGGCCGCCCTCGAAGACGGCGTCCAGATCGAGGAGCGCCGTCGCGGCCGAGGCGCCCTCGCCGTAGGTGCGGGTGACGCCTCTCAGCTCCGCGACGGGCTCGCCCCCGGAGGAGGCGGGTGCGAGCGCCTCGGGCTCTGCGGGCTCGGCGGGCGCCGCCTCGGTGCCCGGCTGCGCCGCGATGACGATCCCGTCCTCGTGCAGGCGCGCGGTCGCGTGGGAGCGGATGCCCGTGCGCCGGAGCAGCTCCTCGGAGAGGCGGAGCCAGCCGCCGCGGCCGACGACGATGGCCTCGTCGCCGCCGTCGGCGAGGGCGGCCTCCTCGCTCACGCGCCCGTCGCGGACGCGGACGATGCGGTCGGCTACCGATGCGGACTCGGGATCGTGGCTCACGATCACGGTCGTCGTCCCCGCCTCCCGGGCCAGGTCGGCGATCGCCGTGTAGACGACGCGCGCGTTCGCCGCGTCGAGCTCCCCGGTCGGCTCGTCGGCGAGCAGCAGCCTCGGCCGGTGGGCGAGCGCAGCGCTGACGGCGATCCGCTGTTGTTCGCCTCCCGACAGCTCCCCGGGGTGCGCCTCGCGGCGGTCGAGAAGCCCGACCCGGTCGAGCAGCTCGTCCGCGCGCCGGCGGCGCTCGCGGAGCGTGGCGCCGGCGAGGGCGAGCTGGAGCGCCACGAGCTCCCGCACCTCGAGCTCCGCGGCGAGCGCGCGCCAGTAGTGCTGGTCGACGTAGCCGAGGAGCTCGGTCCGGTAGCGCGCCTGTGCCCGGCGGGCGAGGCGTCCCAGGTCGCGGTCGAACGCGCGCACGCTGCCCGCGGTCGGGCGGTCGAGCGCCGCGAGCATGCGCAGGAGCGTGCTCTTCCCCGACCCGCTCGGCCCGAGCACGACGCACAGCTCGCCCACTCGCACGTCGAGCGTGAGCCCCTGGAGCGCGACCACGCCGCCCTCCGGCGCCGGGTAGACGCGGAAGAGGTCGCGGATCTCGACGGCGTTCGTCATATGCGGCGTGAGGCCGCTGCGATGAGGGCCGCAGCGGCGAGCGCCCCGCCGCCGAGCGCGGCCGCGAGCACGGGCCACGCGACGTCCGTCTGCAGGGGAAGGTCGGTCGCGCGCGCGTCGGCGGTGACGGCGACGAGGTCGACGACGAGCAGGCCGAGGAGGGCGGCGGTTGCGAGCCCGCCGGCCAGTCCGACCACGACGATGACGAGGCTCCGCAGGCGCACCACGCGCCGGAGCAGGGCCGGCCGGGCCCCCTGTGCCTCGAGGTCGTCGAGCTCGCCGCGCTCGTCGCGAACGTCGGAGACGACGCCGAGCAGGATGCCGACGAGCGCCAGCCCGAGCGCGACGAGCGCACCGGCGAGGAGCGTGAGGAGCGTGCCGCGGGCGAGCGGGTCGTGGCGCAGGGAGGTCTGGAGCTCCGCGCGCGACTCGACGCGAAGGACGTTGAACGGAGGACGGGCGAGCGCGGCCGCGAGCTCCTGCTGGGCGCTCTCCGAGTCGGCGCCGAGCCAGATCTCGTCCGGCACGGCGATCCCGGGGCGTTCGGCGTTCACCGCCGTGCCGAGCAGGGTGCGGTCGCCGACCACGAAGTCGCCGCGGGTGCCAGGGAAGCGCTCGGCCACGGCGGCGATCCGCACGGCGACCTGCTCCCCGGCGATGCGGAGCGGCAGCTCTCCGCCGGGACCGGCCGCCGCCGCGACGGCGGGGGAGGCGATCACCGGGACCGGCCCGGCGTCGCTCGCCTGGCGCGGCCGGAAGCGGCTGGTGAGCTGCTCGCTGAGCGTGAACCGAATCGTCGCCCCGTTCGGGTCGTCCTCCGCCTCGACGCCGTTGACGCCGAGCCAGTCCTCGTAGGCACCCATGTCGACGACGCCCGCGGGCGTGCGGGCGCCGAGGAGGCCGAGCCGAAGCGTCCCGTCGAACGGGGCGCCCTGATCGCCGCCGCGCTCCACGATGCGCGGCGGGACGAGCGTCAGCGAGACGATGCGGCCGCCTCGGGCCTCCTGCGGGATCGGTGCGCGGAGCAGGACGCCCTCCGGGTCGGACTTGCCCAGCATGAGAAACGCGAAGTCGCCGCGGGGCGTCTGGACGCTGGCGGTGAAGAGCACGCCGGGCCCCCGCGCCTCGAGCTCGAGCGCCGTCGCGTCGGGCGGCAGGAGCGGCCCGGCCGGCTCCGCCGACGCGGCCGGGGCGATGCGGGTCGCGAGCTCCTCCGGCGGCACCGGGGCGAAGTCGTCGCGCCACCCGCGCAGCGCGGGCAGCGTCTCGCCGTCGAGCCCGAGCACGTCGATCCCCGTGCGCCCGCCTGCCCGGCTGACGTTGGCCGAGAGACGGAGCACCGGCTCGGCGCGGGCGCCGTCCGGCAGGGCGGCGAGCCGCTCGGGAGGCGCGGCGTCGACCACCCTGATGAGGCGCGTGAGGTCCTGCCGGACGGTGAAGTCGAGCGGCACCGCGTATGCCGCCTGCTGCTCCTGTCCGCGTGCGAGCGTCGAGCGGTAGCTCTCCGCGAAGACGGCCAGGCCGACGCTCACGACGAGGAACGCCGCGGCGACCGACGCGTGCCCGGGATGGCGGGCGAGCGACAGCGCCGCGAGGCGCAGCGACACCGAGCGTCCGCGCGAGACGCGCTCGAGCACGAGCAGCGCCGGGCGAAGCAACCGCGCGCAGAGGACGGCGGCGACGAAGGTGACCAGGCCGGGCAAGAGCACGAGCGCGACCGCGCTCCCCGACTCCTGCGCGAGCTCCTCTTGGCTCAGATCGCCCCGCACGAGCGTGAGGACGACGACGGCGAGGGCGCCGAGTGCCGCCGCGTCGAGCGCCGAGAACGAGCGGCCGCCGAGCGCCATCGGCCTCGCCCGCAGAGCGGCGACCAGCACGAGAGCGAGTGCGGCGGCGACGCCCGCCGCGGCGAGGAGCCCGGTTCCGGAGAGAGTCGAGTGAGCCAGCACGTCGCCGACCGGCGCGTCGGCGCGCGTCGCCAGCACGACGCCGGCGAGCGTGCCGATTCCCCAGCCGGCCGCCGTCCCGGCGAGCGCCACGGCTGTCGCCTCCGCCGCGGTGAAGACGGAGAGCTGCCAGCGGCGCGCCCCGAACCAGGAGAGCCGCCGCCGGGCGGCCTCGACGTCCCGCCGCATGCTCACCGCGACGAGGACGGCGAAGGCGAAGAGGAGTGCCGCCGACTCCCCGCCGACGAGGAGCAGGCGGCGGCCGGCCACGTCGCTCGCCTCGGCGGCGTCGCGCAGCTCCTCGACCGGCGCGGTGAGGTCGAAGGCGATCGAGAGCGACTGGAGCCGGGAGCGGGCGCGGGCGACGTCGCCCGCGAGCCGGTCGATCTCCCACGCGCGCACCGTCCCGCTCTCGAGCGGGAGCACCCACGAGTAGCTGCGATACGCGGACTGAAGCTCCGGGGAGCGGACGAGCCCCTCGACGCCCTCGGCGAGGACGAGCGGCGCCGGCGGCGGACGATGGTAGGCGATCGCGTCGCGGTAGACCGGGCTGAGAGCGACGCGGCTCTTGTCGTTCTCGGTCGGGGCGAGGAAGTCCCCGAAGAGGACGGGCGAGGAGAGCGTGGCCTCGCCGACCTCCACGAGCCGGAGCCCGGGCACGTTCGGGATCCCGCCTTCGCCGCGCAGGCGGACGACCTCGCA
>JBOHAK010000297.1:0-3653 GCA_050697795.1 Gaiellaceae bacterium | reverse complement strand
TGTACGTGGCGACGTAGTCGAAGAGCAGCGAGGAGGCGAACGGCGACGAGCGCGGCGGGGTCGAGGAGGTCGCGCAGCTCCTCCTGCCCGAGCAGCTCCTTCAACAGGTCGCGGTCGAGCGCGAGTGCCTGGGCACGCCGCTCGGCCAGCGGCGTGTCGTCCTCGTACATGTACGTCGCGACGTAGTCGAAGAGGAGCGAGGAGGCGAAGGGCGACGCCGTCGGGGTCTCGACGTCGACGACGTCGATCCGGCGCTGACGGAGCGCGGCGAGGAGCGAGCGGAGCGCCGGGAGGTCGAAGACGTCCTGGAGGCACTCGCGGTACGTCTCGAGGACGACCGGGAAGTCAGGATAGCGGCGCGCGACCTGCAGGAGCCCCTGCGCCTTGAGGCGCTGCTGCCAGAGCGGGGTCCGCTGCCCCGGACGGCGGCGCGGGATGAGGAGGGCGCGCGCCGCGTTCTCGCGGAAGCGGGCGCCGAAGAGCGCCGTCCCGCCGAGCTCGGCGACGACGAGGTCCTCGAGCTCCTCGGGTGCGACGAGCAGCTCGTCGAGCACGGGCGGCACGTCGGCGTCGGGGAAGTGGAAGGCGAGCCCGTCGTCCGACCAGATGAAGTTCACCTCGATGCCGAGCGAATCGCGCAGGCGGGCGGCGAGCGCGAGCGCCCACGGCGCGTGCACACGCCCGCCGAAGGGCGTGAGGATGCAGAGCCGCCAGTCGCCGATCTCGTCCCGGAAGCGCTCGACCACGACCGCCCGGTCGGAGGGGAGCGCGCCCGTGGCCCGCTCCTGCTCGCGCAGGAACGTGAGCAGGTTCTCGGCGGCGCGCTCGTCGAGCTCGTGCTCGCGCGTCAGGCGCGTGCGGGCACCCTCGTCGTCGAGGGCGACGAGCTCGCGCCCGACCCGGCCGATCGCCTCGCCCAGCTCGTAGGGCCGGCCGACGCCCTCGCCCTTCCAGAAGGGCACCAGCCCGGGCACCCCGGGCGCGGGCGAGACGAGCACGCGGTCGCGCGTGATCTCCTCGATGCGCCAGGTGGAGGCGCCGAGCAGGAACGTCTGGCCGGCGCGCGCCTCGTACACCATCTCCTCGTCGAGCTCGCCGACGCGCCCGCCCCCCTCGACGAGGTGGACGCCGAAGAGGCCGCGGTCGGGGATCGTGCCGGCGTTCGTCACGGCGAGGCGCCGCGCGCCCTCGCGCCCGCGCAGGAGCCCGGCGACGCGGTCCCACGTGATGCGGGGCTTGAGCTCGGCGAACTCCTCCGACGGGTAGCGGCCGGCCAGCATGTCGAGGACGTTCTCGAGCTGCCGGCGCTCGAGCTCGCGGAACGGCCACGCGCGCCGGACGAGGTCGTCGAGCTCGTCCACGGAGATCTCCTCCTGCGCGCAGACGGCGACGATCTGCTGAGCGAGGACGTCGAGCGGGTTGCGCGGCACGCGCGTCTCCTCGATCAGGCCCGCCTTCATGCGCCCCACGACGACCGCGCTCTCGAGCAGGTCGGCGCGGAACTTGGGGAAGATGCGGCCCTTCGAGGGCTCGTCGAGCCTGTGCCCCGCGCGGCCGACGCGCTGCAGCCCGCGCGCCACCGACTTCGGCGACTCGACCTGGACGACGAGGTCGACGGCGCCCATGTCGATGCCGAGCTCGAGCGAGGAGGTGGCGACGAGGCACGGGATCTCGCCCTTCTTGAGCAGCTCCTCGACCTCGACGCGCTGCTCGCGGGCGAGCGAGCCGTGATGAGCGCGGGCGATCTCCTTCTCCGCGAGCTCGTTGAGCCGGAGAGCGAGGCGCTCGGCGAGCCGGCGGTTGTTCACGAAGACGATCGTCGAGCGGTGCTCCTGCACGAGCTCGAGGAGCGCCGGGTAGATCGAGGGCCAGATCGAGCCGCCCTCGCCAGGCTCGCGCATGTCCTCGAGCGGGACGACCACGCGGAGGTCGAGCTCCTTACGGCTGCCCGCGTCCACCAGCTCGATCGGCCGGCCCCCCGAGACGAAGCGTCCGATCTCCTCGAGCGGGCGCTGGGTGGCGGAGAGGCCGACGCGCTGGACCGGCTCGCCGGTCAGCCGCTCGAGCCGCTCGAGGCTGAGCGCGAGGTGCGCCCCGCGCTTCGTGCCCGCGACGGCGTGCACCTCGTCGACGATCGCGAAGCGCACCGAGCGGAGCGTCTCCCGCGCGCGCGAGGTGAGCATGAGGAAGAGCGACTCCGGCGTCGTGATGAGGATGTCGGGCGGGCTCTTGAGCATCGCCGCGCGCTCCTTGGGCGGTGTGTCCCCCGTGCGCACGGCGACGGAGAGCTCCGAGCCGATGCCGGCGAGCGGGCCGCGGAGGTTCCGCTCGACGTCGTAGTTCAGCGCCTTGAGCGGGCTCACGTAGAGCACCTGCGTGCCCTCGCCCGGCCGGGCGCGGTCGAGCGCCCAGAGGAAAGCGGCGAGGGTCTTCCCCGAGCCGGTCGGCGCCTGGATGAGGACGTGAGCGCCGGAGGCGATGGCGGGCCAGCCGCGCTCCTGCGCCGGGGTCGGCGCGTCGAACGTCCGCTCGAACCACCCGCGGACGGCGGGACTGAACGACGCGGTCGCGCTCACGCCTCCAGCCTACCCCGCGGGCACGGGCCTCCCGGGTCGAGGAAGGACTAGACTCGGTCACATGGCCGTGACGCGTCCGACTCATCTCCACTTCACCGGCGACGACGAGGCGGACCGCCTGCTCGCCGAGGAGCCGCTCGCGCTCCTCGTCGGCTTCGTCCTCGACCAGCAGGTGACCGTGCAGAAGGCCTTCTCCGGCCCGCTCGAGCTGCGGCGCCGCCTCGGCACGCTCGACGCGGCGACGATCGCGGGCACGGATCCGGCGGAGCTGGAGGCGGTCTTCCGGGAGCGGCCGGCGATCCACCGCTTCCCGGGGAACATGGCCCGGCGCGTGCAGGAGCTCTGCGCCGCCGTCGCCGAGGACTACGGCGGCCGCGCGGAGCGCGTCTGGCTCGAGGCCGAGAGCGGCGAGGATCTCAAGCGTCGCCTGCTCGCGCTCCCCGGCATCGGGCCGATGAAGGCCGGCTCGCTGCTCGCGATCCTCGGCAAGCGCTTCGGCGTGCGGCCGCCGGGCTGGGAGGACGTCGCGCCGCAGCACCCGACGCTCGGCGACGTCGACTCCTACGAGGCGCTCGAGGCCTACCAGGAGAAGAAGCGCGCCTACAAGGCCTCGCTCAGGGCCGCCCGCGCGCCCAGGTAGCCGCACATCCCGTGGACGCCGCCGCCGGGCGGCGTCGAGGCCGAGCAGAGGTAGAGGCCCGGCACCGGCGTCCGGTACGGGACCGGTCGTGCGACGGGCCGTGCGAGCAGCCCGCGCAGGTCGGCGGCGCCGGCGTTCGGGTCGCCGCCGACGAGATTCGGGTTGCGGGCCTCGAGATCGGCGGGTGCCATGACATGCCTGGCGAGGACGCGCTCGCGGAAGCCCGGCGCGAAGCGCTCGATCTGCGCCTCGATCCGGTCCGTCATGTCCAGCGGCGAGCCGTTCGGAACGTGGCAATAGGCCCAGGCGGTGTGCTTCCCCTCCGGCGCGCGCGTCGGGTCGAAGAGCGTGTGCTGCGCCAGGAGGACGAAGGGGCGTTCCGCGTGCTCCCCGCGCCAGGGCGCGCGCTCCGAGGCGGCAATCTCCGCGAGCGTCCC